>JBDSME010000734.1:0-26998 GCA_039916065.1 Polyangia bacterium | reverse complement strand
CTCCGAGCCGGGCAAGAAGGTGACCGTGAACTGGGAGGGAATGGTGATGACGCTGCCGTTTTGCGGATTCCTCCCGATGCGCTGGGGTCGCCGGCGTTTGGAGAAAGTCCCGAAGCCCGGATAGGTCAACTTCACCCCGCTGGACCGGGTGGCCTTGGCGCGAATGAAGTAGTCACCCATCTCGGTGAACACGAAGTCGACCAACTGGGACACCGTCTTCTTGGTGAGATCGCGGGGTAGATCCTTCCTGGCGTGGACCCGCTCGATCAGCTCAGCCTTGGTCATTTCCTTCCCCCTTTGAACATCGCCCCCGAAGTGAACGGGAAAGGCGAGGCGGGAAGATAAAGGTCGGTATCCGCAGGTGTCAACGGGCGCCGGCCGTACTATTCTTGAGGCACCATGGAGACTGCGCGTCCCGGTAAGGTTACTTACGTCAGCCTATCTGCTGACGACCCGGTTCTGAACGCGGCCTTCGACCGCGGCATCGCGGAAGTCCGCGAACGGCTTGGTCAAACCTGGCCGCTGTTCATTGGAGGCCAGGCCCGCGCCACTGCCGCCGCCTTCGACAGCGTCAGCCCGACGGATCGCCGGGTGGTGGTGGCGCGGATGTCCAGCGCCGCGCCGGGTGACGTGAACGATGCCGTCGCGGCGGCACGGGCTGCCTACCCCATCTGGTGCCGCACCCCCTGGCAGGAGCGCGCCGCGCGACTGGCCAAGGCCGCCAATTTGATCCGGGGCCGTCGCTACGAGCTGGCAGCCTGGATGATCTTCGAGATGGGTAAGAACCGGATCGAGGCGCTCGGCGAGATCGAGGAGACCGCCGACCTCATCGACTACTACAACCAGCAGATGCGCGCCAACGACGGCTACGTGCGCGCCATGGACAGGCTGGTGCCCACGGACAACAACACCAGCGTGCTGCGCCCCTACGGCGTGTGGGCGGTGATCGCGCCGTGGAATTTTCCTTATGCCCTGCTGGCGGCTCCCGCGGCGGCCGCTTTGCTGACCGGTAACACGGTGGTGATGAAGCCGTCATCGGAGACGCCGCTGTCGGCGGTACTCATCGCGCAGATCTTCGCCGAGGCGGGCCTGCCGCCAGGGACGGTCAACTGCCTGACCGGCAGCGGACGCGTGGTGGGCGACGGACTGGCCCGCCACCCCGACGTGGATGGCGTCACCTTCACGGGATCCCTGGATGTCGGTTTCAACCAGATCTACCGGCAGTTCTCCACGCGGTTCCCCAAACCGTGCATCGTGGAGATGGGGGGCAAGAATCCCGCCATCGTCATGGACAGCGCCGATCTGGAACGCGCGGTGAGCGGAATCTATCGGTCCGCGTTCGGAATGAACGGCCACAAGTGCTCGGCCTGCTCGCGACTTTACGTCCACGAGGGGGTGGCCGACGAACTGCTGGCCCGTCTCGATCGAATCATCGCTGGAACCCGCATCGGTGATCCCTTGTTGAAAGAGACCTTCGTGGGGCCGCTGGCCACGCGGGCCGGGTACGAAGACTTTCAGCGCTTCGTGGCCCAAGCGGGCGATCACGTCCGCGTGGGCGGGCGGGTGCTCACCGAAGGCGCCTTCGCACACGGCTACTTCGTGCAGCCAACGTTGCTGCAAGGTCTGCCGCCCCATCACCAGTTGATGCGCGATGAGCTGTTCGTTCCCATCCTGGCCGTGCAGCGCGTGACCAGCCTGGATCAGGCGCTGGAGGAGGCCAACAACACCCCCTTCGGTCTCACCGCCGGCATCTTCACTCGCAAGCAAGAGGAGATCGACGGGTTCCTGGAGCGGATTCAGGCGGGCGTGGTCTACGTCAACCGAGCGGCCGGTGCCACCACCGGCGCCTGGCCGGGCGTGCAGCCCTTCGGCGGCTGGAAAGGGAGCGGGTCCACCGGGAAGAACATCGGCGGCCTGTACACCCTGCCCTGCTACTTGCGCGAGCAGAGCCGGACGGTCTGCGAATGACCGCTATTGTCACCAGGGGGTCAAGCGCGGTGTCTTCCACCGATGGAAACGCCGCCACTTCAGGTCCTGTCGCCGTGGACGCGGAGCTGCCGCTGGCCGAGCGGTCCATCCACATCGCGGTGGAGCCCCCGGGTCCGCTGGCCCGCGCCCGCATCGCTCACGACGGGCCGTTCGTGTCGCCGTCTTTGATCTACTGCTACCCGCTGTACGTCCGGCGCGCCTCCGGCTGCATGGTGGAAGACGTCGACGGCAATGTCTACCTGGATGCACAGGCGGGCGTGGCCACGGCGTCCACCGGCCACTGTCACCCCGCGGTGGCCGGGGCCATCGCCGCCCAGGCTCAGGAGCTGATTCACATCTGCGGGACGGACTTTCACTACGGCAGCTACGCGGCGGTATGCGAGCGGCTGAACAGCCTGGCGGGGCGTCTGTCGCCACAGCGACCACTGGCCTGGCAGACCTTCCTCACCAATTCGGGAACGGAAGCGGTGGAGGCGGCACTGAAGCTGGCGCGCAATCACACCCGGCGCACCGCCATCGTGGCCTTCCGCGGGGGATTTCACGGTCGAACCTTCGGATCGCTGTCACTGACGGCCAGCAAGACGAAGTACCGGAAGCACTTCGGACCTTTTCTCCCCGGAGTGTTCCACGCCGACTGGGGAAGCGCCGCCAGCGTCCAGGACCAGCTTTTCGGCCATCTGGTGGCACCCGACGACGTGGCGGCGATCGTGGTGGAGCCGGTGCTGGGCGAAGGAGGGTATCTGCTGCCACCGCCAGACTTTTTACCGGAGCTACGCCGCCTCTGTGACGCCCACGGCATCATGCTGGTGTTCGACGAGGTCCAGTCCGGCATGGGGCGCACCGGCCGGATGTTCGCCGCGGAACACTTCGGCGTGGTCCCGGATGTGATGGTGCTGGCCAAGGGAATCGCCTCGGGGATGCCGCTTGGTGCGATGATGGCGCGCCGCGAGTTCATGACCTGGCCTCCGGGCAGCCATGGATCCACCTGCGCCGGCAACCCCGTCTGCTGTGCCGCGGCCCTCGCCACGCTGGACCTGCTGGAGGACGGGCTGGTGGACAACAGCGATCGCCAGGGAGCGAAGTTGCGCAAGCTCCTGGCGGACGGCCTGGACCCGCAACTGGGTCAGCAACTGGGTCAGACTGTCGGGGTGGAAGAGGTGCGCGGGCTGGGCCTGATGATTGGCGTGGAGTTCGACACGCACGAACGCGCCGGCGCCGTGGCCGACCTCTGTTTTCGCAGGGGACTGCTGGTGCTGGAATGCGGTCACAAAGCGATCCGCATCTCCCCGCCGCTGATCGTCGACGACGACCACGTCGAGACCATCGCGCGGCTGTTCACGGAGGCCTGTCGCGATGTCGCGCGCGGCGCCGCCCCCGCCTCCAACACCAAGCCCTGAGCATGGCCGATCGCAGCCCCGCCCCCCCGGACGTCGCCCCGTCGCAAGCGACGTCGCCATCTCAATCCTGGGCGACGCGCCAGAGTGATCGGGTCTTTTACACCTGGACCGCGCAGAATCAGGCCACCCCGCTGGAGATCATTTCGGGCAGCGGCGCGCGCTTCGAAACCGCCGACGGCGCGGGCTGGGTCGATCTGGGGAGCATGACCTGGAACGCCAATCTGGGGCACGGCCATCCCCGGATGAAGGCGGCGCTGGCGGCGGCGGCGGGTCGCGGCCTGCTGACCTATCCCACGTCGGTTTTTCCTGACAAGGCCCGGGCGGGGGCCTTGCTGGCGGAGGTGACGCCCCCCGGTCTGGGCAAGAGCTTCATCTGTCTGTCCGGGGCGGAGGCCAACGAGAACGCCGTGAAGATGGCGCGCCTGGTGACGGGGCGACCGAAGGTGGTGGCGCGGACCCGCAGCTATCATGGAGCCACGCTGGCCATGCTGTCGCTGTCCGGCGATCCGCGCCGCGAGGCGTTCGAGCCAGGGTTACCGGGCGTGGTGCGCACCGTCGATCCCTACTGTTACCGTTGCCCGGTGGGGCGCGAGCCGGCCACCTGCTCTCATGAATGCGCGGACGATCTGGATGTGGTGCTGCGCCGGGAAGACCCGCGCACCGTGGCGGCGGTGATCATGGAGGGCGTGGTGGGCGCCAACGGCGTCTTCGTGCCGCCGATCGGCTATTGGCGCAAAATCCGCGAAATTTGCGATCGTCACGGGGTGCTGCTGATCGCCGATGAGGTCCTTTCAGGGTTCGGTCGCACTGGTCGCTGGTTCGCCGTGGACCACGACGGCGTGACCCCGGACCTGCTCACCATGGCCAAGGGGCTGACCGGCGGCTACGCACCAGGTGGCGCGGTGATCGTCAGCGATCGCATCGCGCGCCACTTCGATGACCACGTCCTGCAATGTGGACTGACCGCCTATGCCCATCCCCTCACCTGCGCCGCCATCGTGACCACCATCGAGACCATGCGCGACGAGGGTCTGGTCGCGCAGGCCGCCGCCCGGGGGACGTGGCTGGGGCAGCGGCTGGCCGAACTGGCGCGCGCCCGCCCCTTCGTGGGGGAGGTTCGGGGCCTGGGGATGTTGTGGGCGCTGGAACTGGTCGTGCCCGGCTCACGCGAGCCGCTGCGCGCCGAGGCGCTGACCAGGTTGGGGGCGGCGCTGAAGAGGCGCCACGTCCACCTGCACCGGCGCGACAATCTGGTCTACCTGGCCCCGCCGCTGGTCGCCACGGAGAGCGACCTCATCGATGGGTTGGCGCGGGTGACCGCGGCGCTGGACGAGGCCGTCAATTGACCACCGCCGGGACCGCCCCCCAAGCCGCCGGCGCGGCCAGAACCGGCAAGGTGTTTCCCAGCGTCGGCGAGGCTCTGCGGGACCTGTTGCGCGACGGTCTGGTCGTCATGTCAGGCGGCTTTGGCCTCTGCGGGATCGCCGAGGCCTGCATCGAGGAAATCGCCCGCCGTGGCCCCCGCGACCTGACCATCATCAGCAACAACTGCGGCAATCAGGGTCAGGGACTGGCGGTGCTGTTGCAACGGCGCCAGGTCAAGAACGTCATCTGCAGCTTCGTGGGTGGCAACCCCGATCTGGCCGAGCAGTACCTGGCAGGCACCGTGTCCGTGGAGTTGAGTCCGCAGGGGACCTTCGCCGAGCGAATTCGCGCCGGGGGGGCCGGCCTGGGTGGCTTCTTCACGCCGACCGGCGCGGGGACGATGGTGGCCGAGGGCAAGGAGGTGCGAACCATCGACGGGCGACCGCAGGTGTTCGAGACCCCGTTGCGTGCCGACCTGGCGATCGTGCGCGCCCAGGTGGCCGACCATTTCGGGAACGCCCGCTTCCACCGTACGGCGCGCAACTTCAGTCCCTTGATGGCCACCGCCGCGGCCGTCACCGTGCTGGAGGCAGACGAGCTGGTGGAGGTGGGGGCCATCGATCCTGACGACGTCCATCTGCCCGGCGTGTTCGTGAAGCGGATCATCCACGTCCCCGAGCACCGCAACACCATCGAGTTCCGCACCACCCGCCCGCGCCCGCCGGCAACGAAATGAGCGACCGATTGAGCTGGACCAAGGAACAGATGGTGCTGAGAGCCGCGGCCGAAGTGCGTCCCGGCGAGATCGTCAACCTGGGGATCGGCATGCCCACGGAGATCGCCAATCACATCCCGGCATCGCTGGGGGTGATGCTGCATTCGGAGAACGGGCTGCTGGGTATGGGGCCCTTTCCCTTCGACGACACGGTCGACCCGCTGCTGGTGAACGCCGGCAAGCAGACCGTGACCGCTCTCCCGGGCGCCAGCACCTTCGACTCGGCCCTCTCCTTTGCCATGATCCGGGGGCGGCACGTGGACCTCGCGGTGCTGGGCGGTCTGGAGGTGGCCGCGAACGGCGATCTGGCAAACTGGACCGTTCCCGGGAAGTTGATCACCGGGATGGGCGGCGCCATGGATCTGGCGGCTGGAGCCCGCCGCCTGGTGGTGCTGCAAAGCCACGCTTCAAAAGACGGCAAGCCCAAGCTGCTGGCGGCGCTGACCTTGCCGCTGACGGCATTGGCGTGTGTGGACCGGGTGGTCACGGAGCTCGGCGTGTTCGATCCGGCGGGCGACCATTTCCGCTGTGTGGAGCGCGCGGAAGGAGTCACCGAGGAGACCATCCGCCAGCGCACCGGCGCCCCGGTCGTGTTCGATTGAGTAGGGGGGACCGCCCGGCGTCGTGGGCGCGACCCTCCTGCTCGGCGCTCCGCACGACGCCTCTGCGTCCCCCCTCGCCCCCGCTGGCCCCCGCGGCTCAGCCGCGGCGACCAGCCGTTCTTTGAGTAGGGGGGACCGCCCGGCGTCGTGGGAGTCCCGTCAACCACGCGCGCGCGCGCCTCCGGCCCGATGTCATTTCAGGTCTTCAGCGCCGCCAGCACCGCTTTCAGGTCATCCCAAGCTTCCTTCTTCTTGGTGGGATCGCGCAGGAGATACGCCGGATGGAATGTCGGCATCAGCGGAATGCCCTCGTAGGTGCGAAAATTCCCCCGCAGGCGGCTGATGGGGCTGTCGTCGTGGAGCAAGCACTGAGCAGCGAACTTCCCCAATGCCACGATCATCCGTGGCCGGATGGCCGCGAGCTGTTTCTTGAGGAACGGTTCACAGGCGGCGATCTCGTCTGGTTCGGGATTGCGGTTTCCAGGGGGACGGCACTTCACCACGTTGCAGATGTAGACGTCCGCCCGGTCGTATCCCATGGCGCCGATCATCTTGGTCAGGAGCTGACCCGCCTTTCCGACGAAGGGCTCGCCTTGCTCGTCCTCGTCGGCGCCGGGGCCCTCGCCCACGAACACCAGGTGCGCCTCGGGATTGCCCACGCCGTAGACCAGATTCTTGCGGCCGGCGGAGAGCTTGCAACGCGTACAGTCGCCAAGCTCGTCGCGCACCAGACGCAACCCCGTGGCGCCGACCGCCTGGTGCACCACCTCCGCATCGACGACCGCCACGTGGGCCGCGACGTCCACCGCCAGGGGCGCAACCGGCGCCGCACTGATCGTCACCGGGGCCAGCCGCCGCCTCGTGGTCGGCGCGGCTGGCACTCCCACGGCTCCTGAACGTCCGCGGAGCGCCAGGTTGGTACGCAGCCCAGCGACGATATGACGGAGTTCCTCGCGGCTATCGTCCATGGCCGCGCTCGCTGCCTCGTTCAGCCCCGCGACCGAGGTCATGGATGTCCGCTTCCGACCGCACCAACGCGTCGGTGGCCAGAGCGTAGTAGAAGGTGGCAAGGGAGTCGGGAGCCGGCCAGACCTCGGCGGCCGCATTCCTCTGCCCGCCTCCAGCGCGGCCCAGCCCGCCGCTGCTGGACGCACCACGCGACATCGCGTCCCGTCGCGATAGCTCGCCGATGATGGTGCGGTAGCTCTCCAGGAAAAGGGGATCGGTGGAGACCACGTAGGCGCGACCAAGGGTGGCCGCCACGCAAGCGTTCCAGCAAGTCTCGTCGCGGACCCGTGGCGACCAGCCGGGCGGAATGGCGCCCGCTACTCGCTCTCGCAACCAAGCGCCCACGAAAGGGGTGTTGCCCTCGCTCGCCATGATGGCCAGCACGCGGGTGGCGGTGGTCGATGAAAAATCGAAGAGGCGCCCCGGCGTCTCCGGCTCGGCGATGAACGAGGGCGGCGCCTTCATGCCGAAACTGCGCTCCACGAAGCGCCGTCCCGCCGACAACAATCCCCGATCTTCCACGCTGCGCGCGTAGTCGATGAGGTTCCAGGCGGCAAACCCGGGGTCCTGAAAATCGCGACCCGAGAGATCATCCAGATCCGCCAGGTACGCGGCCAGGACGCGCGCGGCCCCGGCCACCAGCGCCTCCCGCGCCGCGGCGTGGGTGATGGTGGCGGTGGGATCGCCCTCGCCCTCCGCTCCTCGTTCCGCCAGAGCCGCCCTCAACACCATGGCGCAGTCATACGCGGCCTCGTCACTGGACGCGTCGGGACCAATGGCCTCGGGAATGAACTGGCGCCAGACATTCTCCACGAAGGCCCAGCCGGCCCTGCGATTGCCGGCGAACCGTTCCTGACCGGAGAGGGCCTGGTGGCGGGACCAGACCCAGATAGCGCCCAGCGTGCCGTGAAAATCCGAATCGGTTGATCCAGGCCAGGAGGCGACGTTGCCGCGGTAGGCGCCGCTCGGCACCTGGCGAAACGCCAGGCTGACCCCCGCCTGCTCGAAGTGCGGGACCGCCTGGGTGGCGTAGGTTTTGAGAATCGGATCAGCCACGGCGCCCCCCCGCCCCGGACCCGGACCCGGACCAGGTGTCCGCAGCGCGAACAGGCCCTGGCCACGGACCCGGCGCAAGCGGCGCCGCCGGGATACCATCGATAGGGCCGGGCAGGCGCTGCGCCAGACGATCCCACAACGCGGCGGCGATCTCGAGCTTGGGGGCGCGGGGCAGCGATTCGGTCACACCGTCGCTATAAACGATGGTGACGGCATTGTCGTCGCTGCCGAAGCCGACGCCCGCGGCCCCGACGTCGTTCGCGACGACCACGTCGCAGTTCTTCTCCTGGAGTTTCCGCAGCGCCCGTTTCACCAGTTCGGGACCATCGACATTCACCTCGGCCGCAAAACCCACCAGCAATGGACGACGGGAGGCAAGTGTGCCGCTCCGAGGGGCGCGCCCCATCTCCGCCAGCAGATCGGGATTTGCCAGGAGTACCAAGGTGTCTGTACGTCCAGCGGCATTGGCAGCGGCATTGGCAGCGGCCGACGAATCACGCCGCGAGAGCTTACCAGCGGCGCGCGTGGCCGGTCGAAAGTCGGCCACCGCGGCTGCCATCACCACCACGTCGGCGGAACTGGCCGCCGCGTGCAACGCGGCCCCCATCTCCGCCGCGGTCTCCACGTCTTGCCGGGTAATTCCGTGCCCCCGGGGAGTGGGGAGGGCCACCGGGCCAGCAATGAGCGTGACCTCGGCGCCACGGCGCGCCGCCAATTCGGCGATCGCGAACCCCATCTTCCCTGACGACCGATTCCCCAAGAACCGCACGTCATCGATCGGCTCGAAGGTCGGTCCGGCAGTCACCACCACGCGCAGACCGGCCAGCCCCGCGCGAACGCCCGCCGAAGAGGAGGACCCCAGCAGCAAGCGACGTAGCGCAGCCACGATCTCCAGCGGCTCGATCAGCCGCCCCTCGCCCACCCAGCCGCAGGCCAGCTCGCCAGCATCGGGACCCACCGTTTGAAATCTCTGCACAGCCAGCAGGCGCGCCAGGTTGTTCTGGGTGAGGGGATTGCGCCACATGTTCACGTTCATGGCCGGGGCCAGCAACACCGGACAGCCGCTGGCCAGGATCACCGCCGACAGCAAATCGTCGGCCGCGCCCGCGGCGAAGCTGGAGATCGAGTTCGCGGTTGCCGGGGCGACCACGATGGCGTCAGCCTCGTCACCCAGCCGGATGTGGCCGATTCGGGCCTCTTCGTCAGCGTCAAACAGGTTCAGGGCCACCGGAGCACCGGAGAGGGTCTGCAGGGTGAGCGGAGTGATGAACTTCGTGGCGGCCTCCGTCATCACCACCCGCACCGTGGCGCCGTCCTTGATCAGCATCCGACACAGCTCGGCCGCCTTGTACGCCGCGATTCCCCCGGTCACACCCAGGACGATATTCTTGCCAGCCAAATCAGCCATCGAAGGCAGGAACGTTACCTCAAAGCGAGCGGGAACGCGCACCTGAGGAGCAACCGAATGCTTACCACCACCGCGGATGTGCCCGGGAACCGTTCCCCTTCATAATCGGTGATTTACAAGCGTTTTGTAATGTACGCCATGAGCCTCCAGGCGCGCCCGCGCGCTGTCAATCCCGCAGGCCTGGCACGGTCAAAAAAGCGGTTGCTCCCCGTGCTCAGCCTGTCGCATCGATGGTGAAGTCGGCGGTGTACAGGTGTTTTCCTTCGATAATTTCAATCACCATCGTTCCGGCCAGACCCACCAGCTCGCCGGTTCCCGTGTCGGGCACCACCGACACCTTCAATTCTGGTTTTCCGCGCGTCATGGTGCCGCTGTGTTGCAAGACAAAGTCGCCCGCCCGTCCCAGCAATCTGCCGGTCACCCGTTCGATGGCCACGTAACCCGCGGATCCCTGCAACGGCGAAAGCGCGCTCAACATTTCCACCGTGCTCAGACCTTCCAGATCGCCCCGGAACACCTTGCTGATGGCAACGCGACTGAGGATGACCCCGCCCGTGCTGTCATAGGGAGGCTGCGGGGTCATCGTGATTTCGAAGCTGCCAGCGGCGTGTAGGGTGCTCATACTCGCATCCTAAGCTGGGGAAGAAGGATTGTCCCCAGGCGGTCACGGCTACGACCGGGTGCACCGGCTGCCACGGCTGCCACACCGCAGAAATATCCAAGCGTCCCGGTAGCGGGTATAAGGGGGCGACGTGTTAGCGGGGGAGTATCCGCGGCTATTTGGTTCCTATGTTCTCCTCAAGCCTTTGGCGCGAGGCGGGATGGGCGAGCTTGACCTGGCGGTGACGGGTGGTCACGGCATGGAGAAGCTGTGCGTGATCAAACGCGTGCTGCCCCACCTGCTGGTGTCCGACACCGTGCAACGCTTCCGCGAGGAGGCCAGCATGATGATGCGGCTGTCCCACGGAAACCTGGTGGGCGTGCTGGACGCAGGGCGCGAGGAGGGTCAGTTCTATCTCGCCATGGACTTCGTGGAAGGCAAGGATCTTCTGGCGACCTGGAATCAGTGCGCCAGCCGCCGGGTGGCTTTCCCCGTGGAGATCGCCGTCTACGTGGTGAAGGAGCTGGCCCGAGGGCTAGGATACGCCCACGCCTACCGCGACCTGCGCCTGGTCCACCGGGACATTTCCCCTGCGAACGTGCTGCTGTCGTACAGCGGGGAGATCAAGCTGACCGACTTTGGCCTGGCCATATCCAAGTTGAAGGAACAGCAGACCGCACCCGGCATCATCTACGGCAAGCTCGCCTATCTCGCTCCCGAGCAGGCGCGCGGTAAAGCACTCGACGGACGCGTCGACCTGTACGCCGCGGGGATTCTGCTGTGGGAGATGCTGGCCGGGCAGCAGCTGTTCCCATCCCGGTTGCCCGAAAACCCGGGATCGCAGCCCGGGAAGCCAAGCTCCACGCTGGACGCTCTGGAGCGCGTTCGCAACCCCGTGGTGACGCCACCCATTGCGGTGACCGGCCGTGTGCCGCTGGACCTCAATGACATCGTGATGCGCGCGCTGGCCGTCGAGCCTGACGACCGCTACCAGACCGGTGAGGAGATGCGTGCCGACCTGGGCTCGTTCCTGGCCAGGCACGCGCCGGCGACCGATGCCGCCACCCTGGCCTCGTTCATGGCTATGCTGTTCGAGGAACAGATCGAGGAGGAGCGGACCGAGCGCGACAACCTGCTCCGTGAAGCCTCGGCGCTGCTCTCGGGTCCCCTTACCAGCGCCGCCGCCGTCCCCGGTCCTGTCCCCCACAATGGCACCTCCCACCGGTTGAACACCGGCGCAAGCGTTCTGATCGACCCGGCACTGTGGGACTCCACGCCAGGCGCCCCCCAAGGTGAGCGGGGGCGAGGGCGAGGGCGTGCCGATTCCAGCCCCACCACCGGCACAATCGCGCAAGACTCCCCCGCCGTCACCACCGTTCAGCGGCGGCGGTTGGGGGCGGATCGTCGCGCTCACGTGGGCCGCGCGCCCGCCGAAGGTGAGATAGTCAACGGGCACCTTGGCGACACCCGAGTCCTGGCCAACGTCGAGGCGGGCGCCGCCGACAGCCCGGCCGGTTTCGGCAGTCTGGCGCCGCCGGCCGCAGAAGCGACGGACCTGTTGCCCACAAGCACCGGATCACCGGCCGGTGATGCCCCGCTGTCGGGTTTCGGAGAGTTGCCGCAGCGGGGTCTGATGGAAGCTCATGGCCCCGACGAGGATCCGCGGGTCGGGACCACCATCGCTGGCCGCTATTTCCTGCGGCGGCTCTGCGGTGAAGGGGCGATGGGGCGGGTATACGAAGGCCATCACGTGGAGATTGGCCGGCGGGTCGCCATCAAGATCCTGCATTCCAATTTCCGCAACACCGCCGACGTGGTGGAGCGATTTCGCCGCGAGGCCCGCGCGGCCTCGCGCATCGGGCATCCCAACATCGTCGATGTCACGGACTCCGGTACCACCCCGGACGGCGCCTTCTTCTTCGTGATGGAGTACCTGGACGGCGTCGATCTGGAACAGGTGATCACGCGGGAAGGAGCGCTGCCGGTGGAAAGGGCGCTGCGGCTGGCGGCGCAGGTGTGCCGAGCCCTGGTGGCCGCTCACACCGCGGGCATCATCCATCGCGACTTGAAACCAGCAAACGTGATGCTGGTGCGCCATCGCGATGAAGAAGACTTCGTCAAGGTCCTGGATTTTGGCATCTCGAAGCACAGCGATCTGGACATCGATCCGCGCGGCAAGAACGTGGGCCTGACCCGCCCCGATGCGGCCGTGGGGACACCCATCTACATGGCCCCCGAACAGGTGGCCGGCTACCCGTCTGACGGCCGCACCGACGTGTACGCGGTCGGCGAGCTGCTGTTCGAGATGCTCACGGGACGACAACCCTTCAGCGGCAACGACATCATCGCCGTCTTCAACAACAAGGCCAACGAGGATCCGCCGCCGGTGCGTTCGCTGCGACCAGAGGTGCCCGAGGCGATCGAGCGGATGCTGGTGCGGGCGATGTCGCGGCTGCCGGCGGAGCGCCAGTCGACCATGGCCGAACTGAAGGACGAGATCATGCTCTGCCTGACCCGGGTGGAGGCGGCGCCCACGCAGCCCGGCAGCCCACAACGCGCCGACGACGCAGCGGCGGCACGCACTGGTCGGGTGTGGCGGGCCCCGTCGCGAACAATCATGATCATGGTTGGGGGCGTGGTGGTCGGGCTGGGGCTGGCGTCCATGGTGGTGCTGTGGCGAACCGACTCCAGTAGCCCCCCGGCAATCACCGCTGTCGCAAGCGGAGCGCGCGGGCCGGCGAGTAGCGCGGCGCTCCCGTCGCGCGCCGGAGCTGAGCCGGTCAAGCATCCAGTTTCGCCCGTGCGGCCAGCGTCGCTCTCGGCGGCGGTTTCATCCGGGATCGGGGCGTCCGGTCTGCCCACGACGCTGGCGGCCCACCGACCGACGGCGGCGCGGGGGACCGCGCCGCGGTCCGAGGGCGGGGGAATGACGGGCCCCGGTGCGGCACCGGTCAAGCGCCTGCCGCCCCTGACGGCGGCGGCCCGCTCCGGACAGCGTTCCGCGGCACGCCCCACGCCTCCTGTTCCTTCGCTGTCTCCCTCCTCGGCGGCGCTGGCGTCCTCGGACCAGCTCGCACGTGGTAGGGCGGCCTTCGCAAAGGGGCACTTCCCCGCGGCGGTCCGCCTGGGGCGGGCCAGCATCGCAGGGGGCGAACGCGTGGGCGGTCACCTGCTGCTCGGGGACACTTTCTACAAGATGGAACGCTTCGCCGACGCGGTCAGCGAATACGACGCCGCGTTGAAGCTGGCCCCCGGCAACGAACGGGCGCGCCACGGCCGCGAACTCGCCGCCACCCGCCGCGCGGCCCACTGACCGGGTTGCGCCGTATTTCGACTTCGCCTCACCGACTCAGAAGAGCCCGAAGGCGAGTCGCAGCGCAGGCGTCATGAAGGCGAAGGTGGCGTCCTTGCCCTGTGCGAAGCTCAATCTGACGTTCCAGGCACATCCAAGCAGAATGGGGGCGTTGAACGGCGCGAACCAGAAGCCAAAGCCAGGCAGGAGGGTGTTGGATCGAAACGCCTCCCCCGTGAGATTCGTCGACCACGAGATCTCCGGGCCTAACGCCACGGGAGCTCGGTTGTAGACCGCATATTGCACGGAGGTGATCAGGCCGGCGTATACCGAATTCGGTCCGGTCCCGCCTGGCGGGACCTCGTTGGAAGCGGCGACGCCCACGGCGAGCTGAAGGGCGTTCCAGCTCAGTCCCGCGAACACCGCCGGTATCTCTGACACCCCGGTGATGGCGGCCAGGTGGAGACCGGAGAGCAACGGTGGCGGCACCGGACGCCCGGTCTGCTCGACTGACTGCGGGACGGGCACATCTTGCGCGCGCGCTGACTGCTGGCCCAACAACAAGACCAGGCATGTGATGAAGAGACCGATCGTTGCATACGAAGCGCCGATGCTGTTCTGGTTCGTCATGGTGTGACCTCTTGTTAAGGGAAGCCCATAGCGGGGTTCGGGCACTCGGGATCTTGTTCAGCTCGGAGATGCTCACCTCCCCTGACATGGTGCCACCGAGATCACCGTTGTGTCGAAAAGCTATTGCCTTATTGGCGCACCTCAGCGGCAGCCCAGAGCAGGCAGGGCGCGCGCCAATAGTGGAAAGTTCAAGGGACGCGTTGCTTACAGAGGCCACCGGCCAGAACGCCGAACGGCCCGGGCCCCGGCGGTCGGACCGGATCACCGTCGGCAAATCTCCTTTCCTCCAAATCGAAATCGCACTCAGAAGGGCGATGGTTCGATCACGTTTGACTCCACCATCACGGATCTTTTCTGACGCGGAGCTTTGCGAAAATGGAATTCTGGAATCGCTGCCGCGACCCGGTGGATGAAAAAGAGGCTCTGGGGTCTAGCACCTCACGTGCGCTCAGATTGACGGAGACAGGTCTGTTAGCATAATGAGATGGAACATTTGTAAGGCTCGGCTGGGTGTTTTCCTCGTCCCGGCCGGCAAGGTCGTATTCACTTCACCGAGGGGGTCCCATGTCCGCCAGCACCGAAGGAACCGCGCCCAACGCCGGCCGACTGCTCTGGGCCGGATTTACCGCCATCCTGGCCGCCGGCTTTGGTTTCGCCATCCGCGGAGGCGTGTTCGACAACTGGGGCAAGGAGTTCGGCTTCACGGGCGCGCAACTGGGCGCCATTGGCGGCGCCGGCTTCACCGGCTTCTGCTTCGGGATCATCATCGGCGGCGTGATCGTGGACAAGGTCGGCTACGGCAAGCTCGTCATTGCGGCGCTGCTGATGCAAATCGTCTCCGCGTTCGTGACCTTGGGGGCTTCGACGCCCCAGAACGCGGCCACCTTCCTCACGGCGGGCACGTTCATTTACGCCCTGGCCAACGGGACCCTGGAAGCGGTCGCCAACCCTCTGGTAGCCACCCTCTTTCCCAACAACCGCACCCATTTTCTCAACCTGCTGCATGCCAGCTGGCCGTTGGGCATGGTGCTCGGCGCCGTACTGGGATGGATCCTGGACGACAAGATGCAAGTGGGCTGGAAGGTCCAGGTGTCCCTCTACCTCATCCCGACCGTCGCCTACGGCATCATGTTTCTCGGCCAGAAGTTCCCCAAGTCCGAGGCGGCGGCCAAGGGGGTGAGCCTGGGCGAGATGTTCCAGAACGTGGGCATCCTTGGCGCTCTCGTGATCTGCTACCTGCTCACCCTGTTCTTCTCAGTCAATCTCGGCATGCCGGCCTGGGCCGCGTACGGCCTGGCCGGCATCCTGCTGCTGGCGGTGGGCGTGCTCACCAGGTTCTCCATCGGATCCGTCCTCCTCTTCGTCCTCTTCATCACCCATCTCCTCATTGGCTCGGTCGAACTTGGCACCGACAGCTGGATCCAGAACATCAGCGGCAACCTGTTCACCTCCGAGCAGGGCAAGTTCTTGTTCATCTGGACCTCTCTCATCATGTTCGGCCTGCGTTTTTGCGCCCACTTCATCGAGAAGAAGCTGGGCATCTCGCCCATCGGAATTCTGCTGATCAGCGCCGTCCTCGCCGTCATCGGCCTGCAGCTCGCAAGCGGCATGCAAACCTTCACGGTGGCCCTGTTCGCCCTGGGCGTCTACGCAATCGGAAAGACCTTCTTCTGGCCCACCATGCTGGCCGTCGCCTCGGATCGCTTCCCCAGGACCGGCGCCGTGGCCATCTCCATCATGGGCGGCATCGGCATGCTCTCCGCCGGCCTGGTCGGGACCCCGGGCCTCGGCTATTCAAAGGATCGCTTCGCGGCCGAGGAGCTCAAGGCCTCCAATGCCGCCGTCTACGACCAGGTGAAGGCCGAGCACGCCTCCCAGTTCCTGTTCTTCGCCCCGGTGCAGGCTATCGACGGAAAAAAGCTGGCCGAGGCCAAAGGCGGCGTCGAGAAGACTCCGCAGCAGGCCGAGATCGTGGCCGCCGACCAGAAGGGGGATCGCCTCACCCTGAAGGCCGACTCGGTTATTCCCCTGCTGATGTCCGTCATCTACCTGGCCCTCCTCATCTGGTTCAAGTCCATCGGCGGCTACAAGGTGGTGCGCATCGAGAACCAGAGCGCGCGGTAAAACCTTCGGGCACACGTTCTTCGGCGGGGGTGCCGGCTTCAGACCCCTTGCTCGCCGTGCTGCAGGACCTCCCGCACCTTCCGGGCCAGGTCCAAGGGGCCGAAGGGCTTCGAGAGGAAGTACTCCGCGTTCGCCTCGGCCTCGTGGAAATCTCCCGTGTCCTGGGAGTAGCCGGACGTGTACAGGACCGGCAAAGCGGGGCGGTGCATCCGGACCTGCATGGCCAGCTCCTGCCCGCCCATGTCCGGCATGATGAGGTCAGTCACCACCAGATCGCACGGCTGCCCCCTCTGCTGCAATATGCGCAAGGCCTCCACGCCGTTGCGGGCCTCCAGCACCTTGTAGCCCTGCGCGGTCAAAGCCCGCTTGATGAATTTGCGAACCGCCTCCTCGTCCTCCACCACCAACAGAGTCTCGTTGCCCCGATAGGATCTGGACTTGCCCCGCGCCGCGGCCTCGGTCGCCGCCACCGTCGCCTCCGGAACTTCCGGGAAACAGATGCGGAAGGTCGTGCCCTGGCTCGGTTCACTCTGCAGGTCGATAGCCCCGCCCAGTTGCTTCACCACGCCGTAAACTACGGCAAGGCCGAGCCCGGTCCCCTTCCCTGTCGCCTTGGTGGTGAAGAACGGCTCGAAGATCTTGGCCCGGATGTCCGGCGTCATCCCCGTGCCCGTGTCCTTGACCGCGAGCGCCAGGTACGGTCCGGGAACAGCCTCCAGAAGCGTGTCGCGCGTGGGCCGCTCCAGCAACACCCGGCGCGTCTCCACGAGGATCCGTCCCCCTTTCGGCATCGCGTCCCTCGCGTTGACCACCAAGTTCATGAGAATCTGCACCACTTGGCCCTTGTCCACGTTGATGAACCCCGTCTCCGGACTGAGGTTGGTCGTGAACTCGACGTTCTCCTCGATGAGCCGGCGCAGAATGCTCTCCATCTCGGCCACGATGGCGTTGAGGCTTTGGATCTTGGTCTGGATGATTTCCTTGCGGCTGAAGGCGAGCAGCTGGCGCGTCAGGCTCGCCGACCGCTCGCCCGAATTCCGGATGGCCTCCAAGTACTCGTAGTCGGGATGGGAGGGCTCCTTCCCCATGAGCGCCAATTCGCTGTAGCCGTTGATGGCGGTCAACAGGTTGTTGAAATCATGAGCGACTCCACCCGCCAGGCTGCCGAAGGCCTCCATCTTCTGGCTCTGCCGCAGTTGCTCCTCCACCCGTTTGTATTCCGTGAGGTCCACGAAGGTGGCGAGATAACAGGTGTCCCCTCCGACCATGATGGACTCGACGGACGCCAGCAGCGCCTTCGCCTCGCCGGACTTGGCCGCGGCGGAAACCTCCTCGTCGCTGAATGGCCCCCCTCCAGCGAGCCGCTTGCCCGCTTCGCTCAACAGGTTCATGAACCAGGCGCCCAGTTCCATGGCGTGACGCCCATCAACCTCTTGCGCCGGGTACCCCAGGAGGCGGAAGAACCGCTCATTGGCGTCGACAAAGGTCCAATCTCTAATGCGTACGACGACCATGGGCGTGGGGTTGTTCTTGAAGGCCTTGGAAAAGCGCTCTTCTGAAGCCCGCAGATCCACGAAGAGCCGCGCGTTCTCAAGCGAGATGGCGGCCTGGGAGGCAAGGACTTCCAGGGCCGCGATACGGCTCGGGGTGAAGACCCCGGGTGCTAGACCATTCTCCAGGTACAGCACGCCGAGCAAACGCCCCTGCCTGAGGAGCGGCAGGCCAAGGATGGATTTGGATTTCCGCGCCTTCACATATTCGTCTTCGGTGAAGAGCCCCTGGGAGGAGGCATCCTCCAGGATCACGCGCTCCCGGGTCCGAACCACAAAGCGAAACACCCCCTCCGCGACCTGGTTGAGCGAGAGGGGAACGCGGGGTTGCCGGATCGCCAGCCCCTGCTGGTCCAAACCTGCTTCCGCCGCGACCAAGTGCCCGGCCTCGCCCGAAAGGAGGAGAAGCCCCCGGTCGGCGCCGGCATGGTTCATCACGAGACTCATCAAAGTCTCGACAAGTTTTTCCGGGTCCATCTCCCCGGAAAGGGCCTGCGACGCCTTGACCACGTTCGCAAGATCGAGCCGGCCCAGCGAGCCGGCGAGGGTGGCGGTGGGCCCGGGATGTGTCGGCGCCTCGATGCCGGGATAACTATGGTCGAGGTGGGCGACCTTGGCGTGCCCACCCCAGCGCACGTAGGCGGCGCGGGCGATCCGCAGGTGGGCGTAGGCGTTCGTGTCAAGGCCGCGCCCCAGGTAAAAGCGCGCGGCCAGTTCGCAAGCGAGGCCTTCCAGGAAGAGGAACCCATTGTCGCGCGCCGACGCAATGGCCTGCGCGTAACCCTTAATCGCGTCCACGTCGCGACCTTCCAGACTTGCCTTCTCCGCCAGAACCAGCGCGTGGCGACTCTGGAAGTTTTCGGGGCAATGGTCAGCCCAGTATTTCAGCTGGGCCAGCAACCCCTCCAGCCGCGTGGCGAATTCGGCCTGGCGCTCGGGCGTCACTTGCGGATGGAATGCCGTCAACGTGAGTGCATGATAGAAAACGTGCGTGGCATTGCAGAGAAGCACCAAGGGTCGCTTCCCGTGAAACTCCCAAGCCTTGTCGGCATGGTCCAACGCCTCTGCGAACCTCCCGAAGTTGAAGGCCGCGCTCAGTTTCAGCACATAGTAGAAGTGAAGCCCCAGTTCAGAGCCAAGCTTGCGAAACGTCTCGAGAGCATCCTGCTCCTTGAAGGCCGCGCCTTTGAAGCTCGCCGGCAAACCCATCGGATTCAGGGTCCACTCCTGCAAGCAAAGGAAGTACTGCTCGAACAGACGAGCGGTCACGCCGGGGAGATCGCTCCGGAGCCGGTCTGCGAGGGCGCGATATTTTCGGCAATGATCTTGTGCCTTCTCGACGGATTCCGCCGCCTCCACTTCGATCCACGCCATGTGCAAGGCGCTGTAGAGGGCGAAGTTGTGGTCACCGGCCTGCAGGGCCGCCTCGCTGGCCTGTTCCAGGATTGCCTTGCACGCGCGCAGGGGGTAAGTCCAGATGCCGATCCCTCCTCCGAGGAGGAACAGCAGGGACGGCTTCCGCGTGACGTCGCGGAAGCGTGAATTCAGGGCCAGGGACAACTCGGAGAAGGCCAGGGCCGAGGGGATGTCGCGGCCGTAACCCAACACGACCATCGCATAGGTGCTGTACGAAACACACGATGACGCTGCGTTGCCGTGCCGGAGCGAGAGGGTGAGCCCGAGGACGCTCAGCCAAGGATACAATTCCGGCTTGACCTGGTAGGCCGATGCCAAGGTGTCCGCGATCAGGTCCAGGCTCACCCGCACCCGGGGGTCAGAAACCTCAGGCTCCAGGGCCAGATCGGCGATACGCCGTCCCGCCAGCAGAGACGGCAGTTTCGCTTTCTCCGCCTCCAGGGCTTTCCCGATGTCTTCCGCCGTATCGGGGGCGATGAAGCCGAGCAGCCGCAGGCCCGCCAGCCCGGCCTCCAGCGCATCCACGTTCTGCCCCGAGACTTCGTAGAGCATGACGCGCAGCCTGAGCACCTTCGCCCGGTCCAGATCGGACCTGGCCTTCTCGATGAGTTCTCGAAACAACGCGTCCGCCCGTTCGAAGCGGCGCACCAGATACTCGCACTCCGCCAGCTCCAGGAACGTCGCATACGCGTCGTCGTAGTCCTTGGTCCACGCATCTTCCGTCAAGAGCTCGCTCGCCTGGGCCAGGTATTCTCGCGCCGCCGCGTAGGCGATGGCGGCCTTGGACCTCCTTCCGGCCCGCACATTGAGGCGACGGACCTGCTCCCGTTCGGCGGCGCCCGCAAGCAGACCAAGGCCGCGGTTGAAATGGTTTACCAGCTCGAAGACCTCGTCACCGACTTCCTCGGCGGTCCTGCCAGAAAGCAGCAGACGGCCCAGTCGAACATGCTCCCGGGGGCGCTCCGTCGCCGCGATCGAGGCATAGGCCGCCTCGCGGATGCGGTCATGGACGAAGGTGTAACCCCCCTCCTGCCTCAGCAGCAGCCCGGCCCTTTCCGCCTCCGCGAGAGCGACGGCGACCTTCTCCTTCGGACCGTCCAGGGCGCGGAAGAGAACGCCATCGTCCACACGAATACCCAGACAGGCCAGGACCTGCAAAGTTCGTCGGCACGCTGCGCTCAGCCGGTGCATGCGGCCCGCCACGAGCTCCAGGACATTGTCGGCATAGCCCTTGGCACGGATGCGTTCCAGGTCGAACAGCCAGCCGCCTGTATCCGGGGCGAACCAGAGCAGTTTTTCCTCGTGCAAGGCGGCCATGAACTGGAGCACGAAGAACGGATTCCCTCCCGTCTTCTCGCGTACCAGGTCCGCCAGCGGCGCCACTCGGTCTGGCCCGGCTTGCAGCAGGTCCCCCAGCAGGGACACGAGCTCCCCCGCCGCGAGAGGCGCCAGGACGATGTCCCGCACCCCAACCCCTGCCGCGCGAAGGGTGTCCACGGTCGCCCTCAAGGGATGAGACGCGTCTACCTCGTTGTTCCGGTACGCCCCCAGGAGAAGCAAATGGCGGCGGTCGGGCTGGGTGATCACTTGCCCAAGAAGCTCCAAAGTGGCCGGATCCAGCCATTGCAAGTCGTCCAGGAACAGGACCAGCGGATGATCTTCAGTCGCGACAGCGTCCAGGAATTGGCCGAACGTCGCGAAAAATCGATTCTTTGCCTCCCGCGGCGCCAGCTTCGGCACCTCCCCCTGCGTTCCCAAGAGCAACGCCAGGTCGGGGAGGATGTCAGTAAGAACCCGCCCATTGGGGCGCACGGCCTCCTCAAGAATCTGCTGCCATCGCGAGATCGCATCCTCGGGCTGGACCAGAAACTGCCGGATGAGGTTTTGAAAAGCCTGAGCCAGGCTCGCATAGGGGATGTTCTTCTTCTGCTCGTCGAACTTGCCCGCGGCGAACAGCCCCGGGGTCCTTTCCATGTCGCGGCGGAGCGCGTTCACCAAGGACGACTTGCCGACCCCCGGAAGCCCGGACAACAGGAGCAGTTCCGAGACACCGCCAGCGACCACCCGCTCCCACACCCCCCGGATCTCCCGCGCCTCGGCCTCGCGGCCATACAACTTCTTCAGGGGAAGCAGCCGATCGAGAACATCCTCCTGGGCCAGTGGAAAGGCCTCGATGCGCCCTTGGGCCTCCCACGTCGCGAGGGTCCTCCTCAGGTCAGCCTCCAGGCCCGCGGCCGACTGGTAGCGCGCCTCCGGCGGCTTCGCCAGGAGCTTCATCACCAGATCGGAAACCACGACGGGGACCACCGGGTCCACTTCCGCCGGCGGCATAGCCTGCCGCGCGAGATGGCTGTGGAGGAGCTCCGACGGGTCGTCACCCTCGAAAGGCCGCTCCCCCGTCAGCGCCTCGTAGAGCACCACGCCCAGCGAATACAGGTCGCTGCGGGAATCCAGGATCCGGTTCATGCGGCCGGTCTGCTCCGGAGCCATATAGGCGAGAGTGCCGGAGCCCTCGCTCTCCTGAAGCTCCCGCGCGACATAGGCGGCGATGCCGAAGCCCGTCAGCGCGACAATCCCCGTGGTGGGGTCCACCAGGATATTCGCCGGCTTGATGTTCTTGTGGAGGAGTCCCTTGCCGTGGACGCGCGACAAACAGACGGCGACCCCCAGGGCGATGCGTAAGCTCTCGGCGACCGAGAAGCGCCGGCTCGGGAAGGTGTCGAGGGGCCGGCCCCCAGGGTCCTCCAAAACCAGCACGATCCGGCCTTCCGGTCGCAGAAGCGCCAATGGCCGCGCCGCCCAGGGAAGATTCAGGTCATCCCGAAGCGCGTGCTCCCGATCGAGCCTCGCAAGCCAATCCGACTCCGGATGCTCGGCGGCGGAGGTGAGAAAAAGAACCGCCCGTACTCTATCCCGGCGCTCATCCCTTTGCTTCTGCCCCTGCGGCCCCCGGCCCCGGAACAGGGCGCCTTCCGCGTCTTCCCGAAGTCTTTCGCCGATGAAATAGTCTGGAAAGGCCCGTTTCAGGAATTGTCTTACATCCACGCGCACCACCCCCGAACCGGTTCAGGCAACGGCTATACAGTCTGGTATGTATACACCGCAATCGGACCTATTCAATCGCCAAGGGCGGGAGTGCCGGGAGCCGCGACAGCTCCGGTGAGTCGGTGGCCCGTGCGCGTTGGCTCAAGCGTCGCCGCTGTAGATCTTCGCGGCGGACAAATGGCCCAACCGATGCCACCGGACGTAGAGGCGCGAGAGCTGGAACATCAACTCGGCCGCCGGTGTGGCGGCATCCGCAGCCTTGTCCACCAACTGCAGGACGCGCTCGCGTACATCCGGGGGGTGAAAGAGGAAGGTTTTTCCGAACACCACCGCTTCACCGTTCCACAACAGCCGCGCCTCGAACAGGGCACCGGTCTCGAACCCGATGGTGCTGCGACGCTCTTGAACCCAGAATCGCGCGCCCCCGATCAGATCGTCCAGCTCCAGGCGGCCGTGGGCCATGGATCCCAGCTCGAACAGGCTGCGGTGGCTGGTGTAAAGGTGAACCGCGGCGCGGCGTTCCTCATCGGCGAACCTCCCAGGCTGCTCGGCGAGGACGCGCAACGCCGGTGGTGGCCCGTCCTGGAAATTGCGTTCGATGATGTACCACTCAAGGAAGGCGGCCATACGGGACTCGAACAGCTCGCCATCATCGTCGAAGACCTTGCCGGCCCGCTCGAAATACTCCTCCCGGGCGCGCATCGCCTCCAGCTTGTTTTCGCCTTCCGCGAAGACCGTGGCCAGGCGCTCCACCAATGTTTGAATGACCACTAACGCGCCTTCGGCGCTCGCGGGAGGGCTAGCCCTCCCGCGGGCCCACTCGCTTGTCGTCGATCCCGGCGCGGCAAAGCCGCGCCTCCCGGTGCTTGGATCGGCGGTGCGGTCGCCTGAAGACTTGCTTCGTTCGTCAAGCTTTTGATCGGGTAAGGCATCTAGTGCTTTGGCGGCTCGGCTCAGGCGCGCTTGCGTTCTTCCATCAGCTTGGTGAAGCGAGCGAACAGGTAGCAAGCATCGTTGGGGCCGGGTGAGGCCTCGGGGTGGTACTGGACGCTGAACACCGGCAGGCTGTCGTGGCGCATTCCCTCTACCGTCTTGTCATTGAGGCTGACATGGGTCAGCACAGCGCGTCCCGCCATCGATTCGACGTCGACGGCGAAGCCATGGTTCTGGGAGGTGATCTCCACCTTGCGCGTCCCCAGGTCCATCACGGGGTGATTGGCTCCGTGATGCCCGAACTTCAGCTTGTAGGTCTTGCCGCCCAGCGCCTGCCCCAGGATCTGATGCCCCAGGCAAATCCCGAAGAACGGCACCCCGGTCCGGGCCAGCTCGCGGGCCGCCTCGACGGCGTAAGGCAATGCCGCCGGATCTCCGGGACCGTTGGACATGAAGATTCCGTCCGGCTGGCGCGCCAGGACATCCTTGGCGCTGGTGGTGGCCGGCACCACGGTGACGCGACACCCGTTGGAACGCAGGCGACGAAGAATGCCCCGCTTGATCCCGAAGTCATAAGCCACCACGTGGTGGCGCACCGGTGGGCGGTCGGCGAACTGGTCGTCACCCTGCCCCGCCGCCCGTTGCCCCTGCCAGATGCTCTCGTCCCATTCGTAGGGCGACTGGGAGGTGACCTCGCGTACGAGATCACGCCCCTCCAGGGAAGGATGGCGCTGCGCCGCCGAGACCGCGGCGGCCGGATTGTCGACCTTGCGGGTGATCACCGCGCGCTGCGCCCCGGACTGCCGCAGGCGGCGGGTGATGGCTCGGGTATCGATGCCGCTGATGGCGGCAATGTCGTTGTCCACCAGGAGCTGGTGCAGGTTTGAATCGGCACGCCAGTTCGACACCAGCGGCGAGAGCTCGCGCACCACGAACCCGGCGCACCAGGGGCGACTCGACTCGAAGTCGATGGGGTTGACCCCCACGTTGCCAATCTCCGGTGCGGTCATGGTGATGATCTGCCCGCGATATGACGGGTCGGTGATCACCTCTTGATAACCGGTAATGGCCGTGTTGAAGACGATCTCGCCTGCCGAATCGAGGTCCGCCCCGAAGCCCCAGCCACGGTAGATGGTGCCGTCTTCCAGGGCCAGCAAGGCGGGAATTTTCAAGGTCTGCTCAGGCAAATCGCTGCTCCTCGGCGAATACTATCCTGCCGGCGACGATTGTCAGCGCCGTTCTGCCCGACATCTGGCGTCCGCCGAACGGGGTGTTCTTGGACCGCGACTGCAGGCGCGCCGGCTCCACCGTCCAGGGGGCTTCGGGGTCGAACACCGTCACGTCGGCGATCTGCCCGGGTGCCAGAGAGCCGCCAGGCAACCCCAGCAGCGCCGCCGGTCGGGTAGACAGCACCGCCACCAGCGCGGACGGGGACAGCACGCCCGCCCGCACCAGCTCCAGCGACAGAGGCAAGGCCGTCTCCAACCCGATCATGCCGAACGCCGCCTGTTCGAACTCCACATCTTTTTCGATGGGCGAATGCGGGGCGTGGTCGGTGGCGATGGCGTCTATGGTGCCGTCGCGCAAACCTTCGCGCAGCGCCTCCTGATCACCGGGCGCTCGCAGCGGCGGATTGCACTTGGCGTGCGTGTCATAGGCCGCACAGGCCTCGTCGGTGAGCGTCAGGTGGTGGGGCGTCACCTCGCAGGTGACGGGCAGGCCGCGGCGTTTGGCCTCGCGGACCAGGGCCACCGACGCGGCGGTGCTGACGTGCGCGACATGGTAGCGCGCGCCGGTCAGCGCGCAGATCTCGATGTCGCGGGCGACCATCGACGATTCGGCGGTGGAAGGCTGGGCGCGAATTCCGGCGCGCGTCGACACCAGCCCTTCGTTCATGGACCCGCCCTGCGACAGCATCAGGTCCTCGCAGTGCTGGATCAGAGGCAGGCCGAACGTGCGGGCATATTCCATGGCGCGGCGGAGCAGCTCGGCGTTCATCACCGGACGACCATCGTCGGAGATGGCCACGATGCCGGCGTCTTTCATTTCGCCGATCTCCGCCAGCTCTTCTCCCTTTTGCCCCTTGCTGACAGCGCCGATGGGATAGACCCGCGTAAGACCTACCGCGCGCGCACGACTGACGATCAGATCAGTGACGGCGCGACAATCATTGGGCGGCACCGTGTTGGGCATGGCGCACACGGCGGTGAATCCCCCCGCCGCGGCCGACCGGGTCCCCGAGGCGATGTCCTCCTTGTATTCCTGCCCGGGCTCTCGCAAGTGCGTGTGCAGGTCAATGAAGCCCGGCGCCACCCACAGCCCGCGCACGTCCAGCACCTTGGTGGTGGCGGGCAATCCCGCCGCGATCCCCTTGTCGATGCGGGCCACGCGGCCGTCTTGCAAAAGCACATCCGCCTCGGAATCGAAATTCCGCCCAGGGTCGATGACCCGGCCACCACGCAGACAGATATCCAATGCGCCCTCTCCATAGAATCTGCCGCCCGCCCCGTCAACCGAAAAGGCACGCGGCGCCCTATTCGACGCCGCTCTCGCCGCCCGCCAGCAGGTAGAGGACCGCCATCCGGATGGCCACTCCGCGCGCCACCTGTTCCAGTATCACGGCGCGCGGACCGTCGGCCACCGCCGGCGCGATCTCCACGCCGCGGTTCATGGGGCCGGGGTGCATGACGATGGCGTCGGGATGCGCCAACGCCAACCGCTCTTCGCTGAGTCCAAAGTAGCGGGAGTATTCGCGGGTGTTGGGAAAGAGCGGCGTGCCGAAGCGTTCCTTTTGAATGCGGAGCATCATCACCACGTCGGCTCCTTCCAGGGCCGGCTCCAGGCGATCGTGGACGGCGACCCCCAGCTCCGCCAGGCCAGGGGGCAGCAGCGTACGCGGTCCGGCCACCCGCACCTGGGCACCCAGCGTGACCAGGGCGAAGATGTTGGAACGCGCCACCCGGCTGTGCGTGATGTCCCCGCAGATGGCCACGGTGAGGCCAGCGATCTTCCCTTTGTGCGCGCGGATGGTCGAACAGTCGAGCAACGCCTGCGTGGGGTGCTCATGTGCGCCATCCCCGGCGTTCACAACCGCGGCCCGAATGCGGCGCGAGAGGAGGTCGGCCGCCCCCGCCTGGGAGTGACGGACCACCACCACATCGGGGGACATGGCGTCAATGTTGTGGGCGGTGTCCAGCAGCGTTTCGCCCTTCACGGTCGAGGAGGCCGCCCCCGAGATGTTGATGGCGTCGGCCGACAGGCGCTTGGCGGCGATTTCAAAAGAGGTGCGCGTCCGGGTGGAAGCTTCCAGGAACAGATTGACCACAGTCTTGCCGCGCAAGGTGGGAACCTTCTTGATGGGTCGCGAGGCGATCTCCGTGAAGCGATCCCCCAGATCCAGAATGGTGAGGAGCTCGCGTTCAGATAACTTTTCGGTTCCCAGGAGGTGCTTTTGCGGGAACGTGCTCATGCGCGACGCTCGCGTAACACGACCCGGTCCGCCTCGCCACGTTCTTTCAACATCACCCGCACCGATTCTGCCGCGGTCGTCTGCACGGTGACACCGACGAAGTCGGGCTGGATGGGCAGCTCGCGGCGGCCTCGGTCCACCAGCACGGCCAGGCTCTCCGCGCGGGGGCGACCGTAGTCCGCCAGAACGTCCATGGCGGCGCGGATGGTCCGTCCGGTGAAAAGCACGTCGTCGATCAGCACCACCTTGCGGCCGTCGACACTCTCGGGAAGGTCCGTGGGGCCAATCTCGGGCTTTGGCAGGCCATGAAAGACGTCGTCCCGGTAAAGGGTGATATC
>JBDSME010000733.1:0-8848 GCA_039916065.1 Polyangia bacterium | reverse complement strand
TGAGCTGATCCGCGCCGTACGGAGCGGGCGTGCCGGCCAGCGCCGCCTTGACCAGGCGCTGGGTGATCAGGTCGGGAAAGCGGCGGTTGGGCGCGGTCGAGTGGGTGTAATCCTTCACCGCCAGACCGAAGTGCTGGCTGGGACGCTGGCCAGGCTCCTCCACGGTGTATTCGCCGCGCCCCAGCAGCTTGACCACGGCCAGGGACAGGTCGGGAAAACGCACGGGATCCTGGCGGCGGCGTTCCTCCAGGAACTTTTCCAGGGCGGCGGCGTCCGGCTGTCCCGGCAACTGGACGCCATGGGTCTCGGCCAGCGCCACGATGCGTGCCCAGCGCTCCGGTGAACGGAGCACCCGGCGCAGCGACGGAAAGCCCTTGCTCTGCAGGAACAGTGCGGTGGTGACGTTGCTGGCGATCATGAAATCCTCGATCAATTCCTTGGCGCGATTCTTCTGATCCAGCCTGATGTCGGTGATGGCGTCGCCATCGAACACCGCGCGTGGCTCCAGCGTCTCCATGGCCAGCGCACCCTGCTGGTGCCGGCGTTCCCGCAGCGCCTGAGCCACCCCGTCCTGCAGGCGCAGGTTGTCCGCCAATCCGATGACGGCAGCGATCTTGGGGGGCGTCTCTGTGTCTGGCGGACCCTCCAGCCAGGCGGCCACAGCGTTGTAGGCCAGCTTGGCGTGATTGCGCACCAGCGCCCGATACACGGCGGGGGCCGTCAGGGCTCCCGCACCATCGACCATCATCTCGACCACCATGGCCAGCCGGTCCTGTCCCTCATTCAGCGACGTGAGGCCGGTGGATAGAACCTCCGGCAACATGGGAAAGACGCGCGCCGCGGTGTAGACGGAGGTGGTGTTGGTGGCGGCGTGCTCATCCAGCGCCGAATTGAGCCTGACCCTGGCATCGACGTCCGCGATGGCGACCATGATCTTGGTACGACCGCCGGTGGAGGCTTCGGCCACCGAGAGCTGATCCAGATCGCGAGAGTCGTCGTTGTCGATCGAACACCAGAGCAGTTGCCGCAAATCGCGGACACCGGCCGGCGTTTTCGCATCCGGGCTGGCCACCTCTCGCGACAGGGCGCTGGCCTCGGCAAGGGCTTCCCGGGAAAACTCCGGCAGCAGCCCGCGTTCCAGCATGGCCCGGTGGGCAATTCCCTGCAGCTCGTCTCGCATGGTATTCATGGCGACGCTTTTACCTCTTTTGTGCCTGCCCGGACCATGGCCAGGCCCACCCAAACGCCACCGTCACCATGGGGCCCATCACGGCCCATTCGTGACCGATGATCGGAGCGTCGGGCGTTGGTCCTTCGTGCATCGTTCGTCCCCGTCCGACCACCACATCGAGGGCGGTGCGAAAATAGAATCCGCCGTCGCTCAAGAAGGCGTACCCGATGGGCACCGCGATGTAGGACGACAGATCGTCGCCGTGCGAATCGAACGTGGCGTCTGAGTTCAGCATCAGACGCGCCCCGATCAGCAGCGCGTGGCGTGGCGCTCGATTCCCCTGCGCGTGGCCAATCGCCACAGTCACGCCGCCGCCATACCGCGCGCCGAACACCGCCGCCCAGGCAGCCATCGCCTCGACGGTGAGGTGTGGCCCCAGGAACACACCTGTCTCCACGTGTGCCACCTCGACCAGACCCGTGCCACCCTGGACGAAGAGCCGCGCTGGCGTGGGCTCGCTCGCCTCCGCTCGGGCCGTCGCCATCCACATCGTCACGACCGCACCAGCGGCGGCTGTGGCAAACGTCCGCGCCGCCGTCATTCGGTTGGTTTTCATGACGTCGGGACGCAGCAAAAGCGGTGCCATTCGGTGACGACCAAGGCTGTCTCGACGCGCAGGTCTACGCGGCGGCTCGTCCGCCGCGCGTCCTGGTGCTCGGATGCCCCACGGGCAGTGATTTCATGCCGGTGGATCCGACGGTGAGGCGCAGGGCGGTTGGCGTCGACGTGAATGGCGAATACCTGACGGCCGCGCGTCTGAAAATCACCTCTCACAGCGACCTGGTCAAATTCGTACAGGTTACAAAATGTCTGGCCGTGTCGACCTTTCGCAAGGCGCTCTCCGCCGAAACACGAAAATAAGTTCGTCCAGGTTCGCGCCGTCGTTCGGTGTGGATACGTGTATCCCCGTTCCGCCGCCGCTTGCATGTCTCCGGGATCGCCCCGAGCATGGCTGCGAACGATGATGCCTCCCGCCGCGACGGGCCAGATCTCTGAAGAACCGTCAAGACAGGGCTGGCTGGATGCCTTTCACCGGGGCGCGCGCGACGTGTTGGAGGGCTGCTACCGCGATCATTTTCAGACGGTTACGCGTGCCGTGGGGTACGTGCTGCAGGGGGCGGACAAGGAGACGGTGGTTCACGACGTGTTTCTCGAACTGCTCTCCGACGCGAAGCTGCGGCAGGGTTTCAAGGGCGGCGGCGATAGTGGGCTCGCGGCCTGGCTGGCCACCATCGCGCGCTACCGCGCCATAGACTACTGGCGGCGGTACCGCTGCGAACGGTCGGCTCAACAGGCGCTGGAGAATGCCGCCCGTGCCGAGCCGCCGGCGCTGCACCCCGGCGATGGCCGCACGGAGCGAAGCCTGGAAGCGCGCCTGCTGGTGGAGCAATTCAGGCGCCAGGTGCTGCCGGCGAAATGGGCTCGGGTATTCGAGGCGCGGTTCCTGGGAGAGCTCGACCAGCGCGCCGCCGCCCGGTCACTGGGGATGAGCCGGACCACTCTGGCGTATCAAGAGATGCAGGTGAGGCGGATGTTCAAGAGGTTCGTGTTGACCCGGAGGACGACATGAGGATGTGGGACACCCACCGGCGCATCCGGCGGGAAATTGCCGCGCACTTTGCCGCGCGCGCCACCCCCTCGGCCGAGCAGGAGATGCGCCTGCATCTCCGTGATTGCGCCGATTGCGTGGACGTCTATCAACGCCGACTGCTCATCGCGGAGGTGGACCCTGCAGCCGTGCCAGCACAAGTCCGCCTGGCACGCGGACTGGGCCTGTCGCCGGTCGCATGGGCGGATGGCGCCGCGGTTGCCGGCGCCACCACCACCGCCAACACCGGCGCCACCCCGACTGCCCCCGCCAGGGCGTGCAGTCGTTCATGGTGGGGGTGGAGTGCGCTGGCGGGGGCCGCCGCCATGGGGGCGCTGCTGCTCGTGACCCCCGTGAAAATGCCGCGGTCGACGCTGACGGCGGGTGACGCGGCGCCAGTATTCGTGGCGCGCGGGTCGTCTGCCCCGCCGGCGGGGGCGATGCCCGAGTTGATAGTGTATCGGGTAGCGTCCCGGAATGCCGCGCCCGAGCCAGCGGGCGGCGTGATTTCGGCTCGCGACGAGCTGGCCTTTGCGTATCGCAATTCCAGCGGGCGGGCGGGCGGTGCGGGAACGCTCGGGCAGTCGACGGGCACCAAAAAGGAGGGACGTGACCTCCTGTCGGACTTCCTGTTGGACTACCTGATGATCTTCGGCGTCGACGAACATGGTCACGTCTACTGGTATCACCCGGCCTGGACGCGGGCGGACGATAATCCTTCGGCAATCCCGGCGTCGCGCCAGCCCGGTATTCATGAACTGCCGTCCGCGGTGGCACACCAGTTCGACAGCAAGCAGGTGATGATTCACGCCCTGTTCAGCGACCGTCCGCTGACGGTGCGCCAGGTCGAGGCCGCCGTGGTGCGCCCCGGAGGCAAGGGGCCGGATCTCTTCGGAGCCCCCTTGCGTTTGCCAGGCGCACTGGACGTCAGGCGGGCTTTTCAGGTGGTCCCGTGAGATCTATCTTGCGTCGCCGGTCGGCAGAGGCGTCTACTTCAGGGGGCAAGTCATGAAAGCCGCCCGCCAGTCGCCCTGAGCAAAGAGGGGAGGCAACACGGATGATCCACGAAAGCTCAACGGCCCCGCTGGTTTCGCCCCGATCCCGGCGATGCGCCCCGCTGGCATTGGCCGGATTGCTCCTCTTCCTGGCGCTGGCTGGTTTGCCGCACTTGGCGCTGGCTCAGGACGTGGCCGGCGGCCCCCTGGCCGTGGCCTTGATCGTGGGCGTCAATCACAGCGTGGACGCGAACCTGCCGGTCCTGCATTACGCGGACGACGACGCCGTCCGCTACGACGAGCTCTTTCGGACCCTGGGCACGCGCACTCACTTGCTGATCCGTGGCGATGACAACACGCGCCGGGTGGCCCCGCAGGCGGTGGCCAGCGCCCGTGAGCCGCGCCGTTCCGAGCTGGCCGCGGTGCTGAAGCAGATCGCCGGCGACGTGGCAGCGGCGCGGGCGCGCGGGCGCCGCACCACCTTCTATTTCATCTACGCGGGACACGGCAGCCTCAGCCGCGGGGAGGCCTACCTGGCGCTGGAGGACGCCCGCCTCACCGGTGGCGACATCGAGCACCAGATCATCGACGGGGTTCACGCTGACGAGAGTCATTTGATCATCGATGCCTGCTACTCCTATTTCCTGGCCTACGGCCGGGGACCGGGCGGAGCGCGGCGAGACCTCAGCGGATTCGCGCCGGTGGAAGGGTTGGCTCGCCGTGACGACGTGGGCCTGCTGCTGTCGACCACCTCGGCGCGCGAGAGCCACGAGTGGGAGGGTTTTCAGGCGGGCGTCTTCAGCCACGAGGTGCGCTCGGGCCTGTTTGGCGCGGCCGACTTCGACGGCGACGGACGGGTCAGCTACCGCGAGATCGCCGCCTTTGTCGATCGTGCGAACGCCGCCATTCCCAACGAGCGCTTTCGCCCGGATGTGTTCGCGCGCCCGCCGGGCAAGTCCACGCAGTTGCTGGACCTGCGCCCTGCTCCGGGGTTGCGCCATCTGGTGGTTGACGGGAGCGCCGAGGCTGGCCGCTATTTCCTGGACGACACCCGGGGGGTGCGCCTGGCTGACTTTCACAACGGCGCGGGACACGAGGTCCGGCTGCTGCTGCCGGTCAACAGCGGGACGCTGTACCTGCGGCGAACGCGTGACGATCGCGAATACGAGATCCCAACTTTCCCGGACGTGATCACGGTGTCCGAGCTGACGTCGCGCACGCCTCGCTCGACGGCGCGTGGCGCCGCGCACGACGCCTTCAGCCTGATCTTTTCGCTCCCCTTCGACCAGGCGGCGTTCGATGCCAATGGGGCTGCTGGCGGCGCGCGCGCGGGAGCCGTTCACCTGACCGGGGTCGCGACGGCGACCGTCGGTGCTGAACAGCCGGATGATGCGCCTCTGTTGATGCCGCGACCGCGCTGGCGCACCATCGCCGGCGTCACCGCGGCCGGAGTGGCGGGGGCCTCACTGATCGCTGGCGCGGCCCTGACCTGGTCGGCCCATTCCCTGGCGAACGAAGCGCGCGGCGCGCCGTCCCAGGTGGATGCCGCGGCGTTGAACAGGGGCGTCGGACCGCGAAACGACTGGGCGCGGGCGGGATTCGCCGTGGCTGGCACCGCGGCCCTGACCAGCGCGCTGCTGTTGCTGTGGCCGTCGAGCGGCGTGTACGCAATGGCCGCCGCCAGCACCAACGCCGGCAGCCTGGACCTGGGCGGGCGTTTCTAGATCGCACGCATGTCGAGCGGGTGCCGGCGCGGTCCTGCCCTCTCGCTGTTCGCGGCGGCGGCATTTCTGTTGCCCGTCGCCTGTGAGCAGACCGCGAAGCTGGAAGGAAAGGGCTGCCCGTGTCTGGTGGAGGCGGGTTACGTCTGCTGCGAGGCGCAGAACGCCTGCTTGCCCAAGGGGCAGATCTGCGTTGACCCGAGAGTCTGGCCGGTGGTTACCACGCCGAGCGCGCCGTTGCCCCTCGATGACGTGACCGTGTATGCCTTCAGTCAGGTGGACACCGGCGGGAATATGGACATTGACGATCCGCAGTTGCTGGACCTGGCGCCCGACATGGTCATTCGGGGGTGGGGACAGTGGGGGTCTTACGGGACCAGGTCGGCCGACTATCAGTTCGAATATGTGCGCCGCTGCCATCTGGCGGGGATCCGTTATTTCATGGGGGGCGCGGCCACCACAGTGCTGCTGGCGGGGCAGTTGCTGTCGAACGCCACCTCGGGGGAAGATCCCCAGAACGTGACCGCACGCAACGCGGAGAACCGGCCGCTGCCGCGCATCGACGCCGACATGAACAAGATCTACCGCGGCAGCCTGGCCAATCCCGCCTACCGGGAGATGGTGGTCCGCTTCGGCAAGCTGCAGATCGACGGCGACGGCTCGGACAACGGCGTGGACGGACTGCACTTCGAGGAGATCAACGGCGGCTATCAGGGCGCCAACGCGCAGATGGTCGCCGATGGCAACGAAGGATTCGACGACTTCCATCTGGCCGACTTCAACGCCTATCTGCTGGCCAAGCATCCGCCCGGCACCAGTTTCGCGGCGCTGTTTGGAATGACTCCCGACAACATCCTGCGCCGGGAGACCTCGCCGGGAGACTTCGCCCACAGCTTCGACTACCGGCGATATCTGTTCGCGCATGGCTGGTCGTCGACCCCGCTCGTCGACGCGAACCCACTGGCCAGGGAGTGGGGGCAGACAGCCGTGAACCGCCCGCGGCCCGGGGCGCTCACCTTCGTCGACAGCGCCGAGCCGTACTACTACTGGAAGGAGATCGTCGACAAGCTGCGCACGTATGCCCGGTCGACCAATGGCCGCGAGCTGCTGATCACCGCCGAAGGGGTCTACCCCTTCGTCGATTTCCAGAGCGTGGGCCTCGATGACCACAACAAGGACGGCCCGGACGGCGCCACTGTCCAGTACCTGCCCACCACCGAGGTGGATGGCATCCCGCGCCTGGATGGCCAGCAATCTTTGCAGGCGCCTTTTCGCCACCTGAAGGTGCTGTCAGAGCAGTTCGCGCCGGGCGTCCCGGTCGTGCTGTTCCTGGACGGCGCGTGGCGGGTGTACGACCAGTTTCCGAAGTCCGGTAGCGATCGCCAGGATTTCTGGCGGCTGTATGCGGCGGAGGCCTACGCGAACGGGCTGTTTTTTGCCTTTCATCTGAAGAGCTCCGTCGGCCAGAAGGAGGCGGAGCCGACCGCCTCCGAGCTGGGCCTGATGCCGCTCTTCAAGAGCCTGGCGACCTTCTATCGTGGTCACGCCTCCACCTATCACGGCGGGTCCCCGGCGCCGGATGGCGCCACGGCCGTGGTGCAGTCGCTGCCCGGCGCCATGGTGACGCTGACCGATCAGCATGCACCCGCCGACAGCGGCGGACAGGGCCGACTGGTGCGGCGCTTGGCGCACGTGGTGAACCATGACTATCGGCCAGGCGCCGGTATCGTCCACCAGGCCAACGTTTCGGTGAGGATCTCGTCTCCCAGCAAGCCAGCGGCGATCACCCTGGCCTCCCCGGACTTCTCGGGCGGCGATCTCACCGTCGAGGACTTCTCCTACGCCGATGGACTGGCGGTGGTGTCCATCCCCAGCCTGGATGCCTACGTGGTCGTGACTCTGTCGTACTGACCGTCCAGAAGCGCGAAAGAAAATTCGTCCAAGCACGAGGCTTCACGCGCTTCTGCAAGGTGACACGACGAACAGGATGGCGTCGCTGCCTCACATCGCCTGGGGGAGTGCCTCTGCTGCTGATGGCGCTGGTCGGGGGGGCCGGGTGTGGCGGCGGTGGTCACTCCGCGCCGGTCCTGGTTCCACCACCGGCTTGCATGGCGGGCGATCCCGGGCCCACGCCGCTGCGCCGTCTCACCCGCTTCGAGGTGGGACACGCGCTGGCCGATACCTTGGGTGTCGATCCCGCACTGGCCGAGCTCTTGCCGCCTGACGAGCTGTCACTCGGCTACGACAACAACGCCTCCGCCTACAGCGTCTCCGCGTCGCACGCCCTCAAGACCCTGGACATGGCGGAGCGGGCCGCGGCCATGTTCGTCAGTGACGCCTCCACCGTGCGCGCCGTGGCCGGGTGCGATCCGCAAGCACCGGGAGATCATGACGTCTGCACGGCGGCGTTTGTCCGGGCGCTCGGAGGCAAGCTATGGCGCCGCCCGGTAGAGGACAACGAAGTCGCCGTCTTGGTGGCGCTGGCCGACAGCGCCGCTGAAGGCGAACCTGCCACCGGACTGTCCGCGCTGGTGGCGGTGCTGTTGCAAGCGCCCGACTTTCTTTATCGCCTGGAGCCACGCGCCCCGGGGGACCAGCCCCTCATGCTGGACGGCACCACCCTGGCTACGCGCCTTTCCTACCTGATCACCAGCGCCGGTCCCGATGATCGACTGCTGGCCCACGCCGCCGATGGCACCCTGGCCACCACCGCCGGCGTGCAATCTGAAGCTGAAAGACTGCTGGCCAGTCCCCATGCGCTCGAGTCGTTCCAGCATTTCGTCACGGGGTGGTGGGAGCTCGGCTCGCTGCCAATGACCGAGAAGGACACCAACCTCGCCCTCTATCGCAGCTGGACCCCGAACATCCGCAAAGCCCTGTCGACCGAAACTGCTGCCTTCCTGGGCGCAGCCTGGCAGGACGGCCCCACACTGGACCGCCTGCTGCGCGCTTCCCGGACCTTCGCGGATGCCGATCTGGCCAGGTTCTATGGTGACCCGGTCCCCACCCAATCTGGGTTCCAGCCCGTGACGCCGCAGGCGGGGCGCAGCGCGGGCCTGCTCACGCAAGGAGCCTTTCTGGCCACCCATGCCAAGGCCAACCAGACCTCGCCCGTCTTGCGCGGCAAGTTCGTTCGCGCGCAACTGTTCTGCGCGCCGCCCCCGCCGCCACCACCGAACCTGGTGATCACACCCCCCTCCGTGAACCCGAGGTTTTCCACCCGGGAACGGTTCGAGCAGCACACCGCCGAACCGTTCTGCGCCTCGTGCCACACCCTGATGGACCCCATCGGCTTTGCCTTCGAGCACTTCGA
>JBDSME010000732.1:0-5874 GCA_039916065.1 Polyangia bacterium | reverse complement strand
TCGGTGAGGAGATCCTGGGCCTGCCGGTGCGGCGCGGGCTGCCAAAGGGCGTGGGAGGCCTGGTGGAGGCCGTCCGCTCCCCAACATTTTCGACCGCCGTCGGCCTGGTGCACTACGGCTTCGGCCGCGTGAGCCTCGGTGCCAGCGGCGACCAGGCAAAGCGCGGCGGCCTCTTCACCCGCATGCGCCGCACCCTAAGCAACGTCTTCTAGCCCCAGCCCCGCCTCGAACACCCGGCGAGAGGCTCACAACAGCGGGGGGGCGACGGAGCGCTCCTCTCCTAGCCTCTCCCCCCGGGAGAGGCCGGCGCAAAGCGCCGGGTGAGGGTCCCCCAACCGGCCGCCGCAAATCACGAATCACCCGGTGGCAACCCCTCCCGACGTCGGCGCGAGACCCCCTCGACGACGGCCGCCGCTCCACCCACGCTCGGGTGTGGTAAGCACTTGGCCCTGGGGTGGGGGTGGACGTCGCGGCCAGGGATTTTCCCCGCCCGCAGTCTGTTTTTCCCATCCGAGGCTAGAATGACGTTTCCCTACATGGGGGATCGTACGCCGGGGGCAAGGGGTGGTGGAGGGGTCGTTTCCGTCGACCCAAGATTTTCTTCATTGAATTGAAATGAACTGACAGGAGACCCTGATGCAGCGTTCAACGTCGTCTCGATCCACGCTCCTGCTGGCCACCGGCCTCTGCGGCGCCCTCGCCCTCGGCTGCTCGTCCAGCGGTAACTCCCCCAGCCCTGGGACCGGCGGCAAGTCGGCCACTGGCGGTAACGGCAATCCGGGCAGCGGCGGCAGCACCCCCTTTGGCAGCGGCGGCAACGGCAACCCGGGAAGCGGCGGCAGCGGTAACCCTGGCAGCGGCGGCACCGGTGACCCTGGCACTGGCGGCAACGGCAACCCTGGAAGCGGCGGCAGCGGTAACCCTGGCACGGGTGGCGCGGGAGGCGGCGGCACTCCCGGCACGGGTGGCGGAGCGGCCGGCGGGGGAATAGCCCGCGCCTGTCCCGTCGCACCCCCGCCCGGCGCAACCGCGGCGGACGTGATCTCCGACTTTGAAGACGGCTACGCCATCATGATCAACCAGGGTAGCCGGACGGGCTACTGGACGACCTACAACAACACCGCTGACCCGCAGAATCAAACGCCGCCAAAACCTGCCATGGCGGACAAATTCCCCGTCGAGCCACCGGGTGCCTGCATGATGTCGGCGTTCCACTCCAGCGCCACTGGCCAGGACAACTATGTCGGCTTCGGCGCACGCTTCAAACCGAAGGCGCCCGTGGGGTCAGATCTGGCCGACCCGTACGATGTCTCTCAGTGGGATGGCATCACCTTCCGAGCCAAGACCGGAGGGACGCCCGCGATGCAGCCTGTGTTTGTGGAGATCCTGACCAAGGACACCCAGCCTGCGACCGCGGGTGGCACCGCCACGGTCAGCGCGATCGACCTGTACAACAACCGTGGGCTCATCGCCAACGTCAACTCCACCACCTACCAACAGTTCTTCATTCCGTTCGGTGCCATGATCCCGCGCTCATTACCCGCTCCGGGCGCGGGAGGTAGCGCCTGCCCCGCCGCTGGCGCCGGAGTTCCGAAGTGCCAGGCCCCAGCGTTCAACCCCATGAATGCGCTGGGCATCCAGTTCTCGTTCTACGGACCCATGGACACGCCTGGGTTCCCCGCGCCCAGTCCGGTGGGTAGCTACAATCTCTTCGTCGACGATATCGCCTTTTACAAGCGGTCGGCTCTGCCGGCGGGCACGTCGGACCTTCCCGCTCTACCAAGCAGTGGCGGCGCTCATCCGCTGCAAGCAAGTGCAATGATAAATGCCCGTTGCACCAAGGCCGCCGGCTCGAACGCCCGCCTTCTTGCGCTGGCCTACGACAACTGGAAGAAGCATTTCGTGGTGACGGACGGGGGTGGATTTCGAATCAACACGCCAGACGTGAATGGCGCTCAGACCGTGTCCGAAGCTATCGCTTACGGGATGTTGATCTCTGTCTACATGGACGACAAGGCGCTCTTTGACGGACTTTACACCTACTGGAAGGGCCATGGCGGCTCGTCGGATGGCGCCCTGATGGTCTGGAAGGTGCCAGGAGGCACAGGTACCGCCACCGATGCGGATGAAGACGCCGCTTTCGCGATGCTGATGGCGTCCAAGCAATGGACAGGCGGCAGCTATGCCGCCGACGCGACCAAGCTCATCAAGTCGGTCCTGGCAAACGATATGTCCGGCAGCTACATCAAGGCCGGCAGCAACTACTCGGGCTCGCAGCAGACGAACCCGTCCTACTTCGCGCCCGCGTTCTATCGTGCATTCGCCAAGGCTGACGCTGGAGACGCGGCGGCCTGGACTGGCCTCGCCAACGGCGCCTATACGCTGCTGTCGAGCATCTCAGGGACCAGCAGTAACGGACTTTACGCGGCCTGGTGCGGCAACAACTGCACTCAGATCACCACCAACCCCGGTTCGATGGACGCCTCCACCGACGTCCTCTACCAGTACGATTCGCATCGAATTCCGTGGCGAATCGGGACCGACTACTGCTGGAACGGCACCGCCGCGGCCAAGACGTACGTGGACAAGACCAGCGCCTTCTTTAGCTCGCCGAGTCGCGGTGGGGGCGGCGTGGGTCGTATCCTCGACATTTACAACCCGAACGGCACGGACACCGCAAATGCCGCCTCCAACTCGGCCTCGATCGTCGGCACCGCCGCAAGTGGGGCGATGGCGAACACCACCTACGCACCGTTCGTCAACGACGCCTATCAAATGATCCTGGACCTGCTGAACCGCGGCGATATCAATGATCGTGCTGCCGCCGCGGGCAAGAAGAGTGCGTACTCGTACTACAACTCGACAGTAGGCCTCCTCACGTTGCTGACCATGAACGGCGCCTTCCAGGACTGGACCCAATAGCTCATGGTCCAAACGGGCACTCTCCAACGCATGTTCATGGTAACAGCGGGGGCGCTTGCCCTCGTTGCCTGCAAGTCAACAGACACGCCGAGTGGCGATGGCGCGACGTTGCCGGACGGGTGCTCAGGGAGCCAGGACGACCTGATCTCCGATTTCAAAACGGACAACGGTCTGCACGCCGCCGATGGCCGCCAAGGTGGCTGGTACACGTACCATGATCCAACCCTGACTGGGATAATCACCTATGACATCGACGGCGCAGCGGGCGGACCGTGTTCGGGGCCCGGCTCGCTGCACGTCAAGGCGACCGGGTGGGCGGAGTGGGGTGCCGCCACGGGGGTGGACTTCAAGCCGCGCTCGACAGCCGACGGTGGCATGACGCCCAAGACGCCGTACGACGCAAGCAAGTACAGAGGCGTGGCGTTCTGGATCAAGGCGAGCGGGCCGCTGGAGGGCGTCCAGGTCAGCTTTCCCGACCTTTACACCGATCACGATGCCCCGCTTCACGCGATGTCGGACCCGTCAGATCCGATCAACACGTGCTCCGATTGCGTCTGCATCTACAATGGCAGCTCGTGGCAGAACTGCAGTCCTTACCTGGTGCAATTCGCCAAGAAGGGCGACGGCGGCGCCGCCGTGGCGTTCACGAAGTACATGGACGTTCAGATCGACACCACCTGGCGCCGAATCGAAGTTTTTTTCGCCGATGCGCGCCAGGACCCCGGAAACACCGGATACAAGAGCCCCGGCAACAAGCTGACCACCGACAAGGTGACGGCGATGGCGCTGCAGGTGAATGCCAACTACGACGTCACGCCCAAGGCAGCCCGCGACTTCGAGATCTGGCTCGACGACGTGGCGTTCATAAAGTAGCGCGGCGCGCTCAACCCATCCCCGGCATAATACAAATTGGGGCGGACGAGCGGCAAATGGCAATCACCATCGACGAGGTGTTGGAAGTCACTCTCGAAGTGGTCGTAGCCTTCGAGCGACTGCTACCCCAACTGTCGGAGGCTGCGCCCCCGCTCAGCACGCCGGACATTCTCGAGATAGTCTCTTCGCCTGGGACCACTGTCATGGTCGCTCGTGATTCGAACCAAGGCATCGTTGGCACCGTAACCCTGGTCAGTTTTAGGATCCCCTCGGGCCGTCGAGCCCGAATCGAGAGTCTGATCGTCGATCGACACGCACGCGGCCTGGGAGTCGGACGAGCGCTGTGTGAAGCTGCACTCGAGCGGGCCACTCGCGCAGGCGCCGAATCGGTCGATCTCACCTCGTCGCAGTCACGAAAGGCCGCCAATACGTTGTATCAGAAGATGGGATTCGTCTTGCGAACCAGCAACACATATCGATTGGCATTGCCGAGAACCCCATACCAAAAATGAAATCCGCGCTGCGTGGAAAGATCACTTCGGACGTTGAGGTTACCAACGTCACCCCGACGGGCTTCTGGCTTCTGTTGGATGATCGTGAACTCTTCCTTCCGTACGAACAGTTCCCCTGGTTCCAGGACGCTACGGTTCGCGAGATTACGTCGGTTGAGCGACCGTCTCCCGGCCACCCGTACTGGCCCGTCTTGGACATTGACCTTGCTGTTGATTCTATCGAGCACCCGGGACGGTTTCCGTTGATCAGCAGTGCGCGGCCTAACAGGCCGTTGCAGCGGACGGGAACGCCGCAATCGTCGCGGCCAGTAACGCGCGGTGCGGCCAGGCGTTCCCGCCGCTGAACGCCAGGGCGTTGGGCGGACAGCGATGACAACGAATAGTGCTGGCGACGGTTTTTGTCCGTACTGTCACCATCCCGTGCGACCGAATCTTTGGTCCTTGGTACCGAAGTAAGAGCACTCCACCGTTGGTCACGTGTCCGACATGCGGGAAGGTGTCGATGGTTAGACGTGATGTTTACGTCTTGGGTATCCTCTGCGGGTTCGCTGTTGGCTTTCCCCTTGGTTGGTTGGTATCGGAAGTGGTGCCTTTCAGCCGCACAGGGCGGAATCTTTTGGCCGCCATTGTTGCGATCCCCGTCGCGTTCTCGGTAGCGGCCCTTGTCAGCCGCGCGAGACTGTATCTCGAACCGGTTGCTAAGGACCAGTGACGTGGTGCCGCCCAACCGGCCGTTGCAGTCGGACGCTGAACGGCTATATCGTTAGCCGCACTGGGCGAGGGGACCGATGAGATTCGAATGGGATCCGACGAAGGTCCGACGCAACCTGGCGAAGCACGGAGTGTCGTTCGAGGAAGCGGCCACGGCTTTCGGGGATCGGCTGTCGATAACTCGCTTCGACCCGGACCACTCGGAGGCCGAGGATCGATACCTTCTCCTCGGTGCAACTTACGGGGGTCGCATGATCGTCGTGTCCCACACTCATCGAGGGGAGAACGTTCGCATCATCAGTGCTAGAGTCGCGTCCAAGCGCGAGCGGAGGGCATATGCCGGCGGCTAAAAAGCAGAAGCAGGATAACGACGAGATGCGTCCCGAATACGACTTCTCTGGCGGAGTTCGCGGAAAGTACGCGGGGGCCTTCGCTCGCGGCACGAACGTCGTGGTCCTTGCCCCCGATGTCGCAGATACGTTCAAGACCTCGAAGGAGGTAAACGATGCCCTCAGGTCGCTCAAGCGCAAGCCCGCCAACAAGGTGCGGCGGCTAACCAGGCGTTGAACCCGACGGGCCTTCGGCCCGCGGGTTAACGCCAGGTCGTTAGCCGCACTTCCGTCAGCGGTGCGAAACGAACTCGCGAACGTCCATTCCGATGTCTCGGGCGATCACTCGGAGGAGCGTGGGTGAGATGTCCCTCCAGAATGAAACGGAACGGTGGTCGCGCGGCCGTCGGCGTGACGGTATTGCCGGTGGGATCCGCGCTGGCGAACTTCGACGAACCCGAGCCTCTCCAGGACCGCGGCGACCTCGCGGGGTTTGAGGATCGGGACGTCGCCCACGCTACGCAACC
>JBDSME010000731.1:0-5958 GCA_039916065.1 Polyangia bacterium | reverse complement strand
GACTCCCCCACTATCACCATCCGGGCCAGCGCGGCCACGATGCGGTTGCGCGCCGGGAATTGACCCGGACGAGGGGGCGTACCGGGGGAATACTCGGACAGCAGCCCGCCGCCGCCGGAGATCACCTCGTCAAACAACCGCCGGTGCCGGTCGGGATAGACCACGTCGATACCGCAGCCGAGCACCACGAAGGTTGCACCCTTCCCCCGCAACGCGCCCCGGTGGGCGGCGGCGTCGATACCCAGAGCGCCGCCCGAGATCACACCCCACCCCGCTTCGGCGAGTTCGACGGCCAGCGAGAAGATCTGGTCGGCGGCGGCACGGGTGGCGGCACGGGAGCCGACGATGGCCACCAACCGCCCGTCCGCTGCGGGCAACCGCCCGCGAACCCAGAGCGGCGACGGCGGCACGGCCAGGTCATGAAGGCGCGTGGGAAAGTGCGGATCGTCGGACTGAACCGCGGCCGGCCCAGGAAGAACGTACGGGTCCATACCGAACATTGTCGATGTTCGGGACCGAGAGTTGTGACCAACAGTACTGGGGGCAGTACCCAACATGGGAGGCGGTGGAGATAACCCCCCGGGCCCCCCGGGTCAAGCAACCCTCCCGGAACCCCTTTGTATTCAGGTACTTGGGAACTGGTGCGGGTCAATAGCCGCGCCGGAGGTCGGCGATGTCGCCCTTGTGAAGCTCACGCGTGCCACGAGAAATCCACCCCACCGTGGTCTCGTTTTGCACGTCGACGGCCACGATTTCCGCCACGGCATGGGGAGGGAATCGATGATCGTTGGCGTCCCAGTCCTCCATCAATCGTTTGCTCCCGTCACCTTGCCTCAGCACCAAGAATCGATTCCCGATCTCGACCCCATGACGACGCCCGCGGTTGAGCACCACGAACATCTGATTGGCGATCAAGAGGTTGGGCTCGACCGCCGCCACGATGCGCGCCGTCATGTCGGCGACATTGGCCCGCGGTTTCACCGATCGCAGCTGGTGAAACACCGGGCCCACTCGATAACCGCGTTCCACAGGCTCGCTGAGGCCTTCCAGCCGGGCGTTGGCGATGGGGCGGTCGGTCAAGCTGTCGATGACGACCTCACCGTAAAGGTGAACCAGGTATCCGAGCACCAGATCCGATCTGGGTTCCTTCAGCGGGTGCTCGGTGTCCACCTGATAAACCGAGTAGCGCGTCCCGCCCTTTGGCGGCTTGTTCCCCGGGAACTCCACGTAGGCGTGATCGCCGCTGGCCAGCAGCATCTTCTCTTCCAGCGACCCATTGATCACCCCGGCGGCCTTCAGGCCCTGCTCGTCGACGAATCCGAGCTGGCGGAGCTCCGGGCTGTCGCCACGCAGGTCTGGCCGGGGCGCGGGGAGGCCAGAGCTGGTGGCGAGGGTTTCCGGCGACGGAGAAACACCGGAGACGGCCGCGGCGTCGGTACCCGCGGCCACGGGCGGCGGCGTGATGGTGGTGTCGCGGAGGCGGATGAGCTGGCCGGGAAAGATCCAGTGCGGATTGGCGATCTCCGGATTGAGGGCCCACACCTTCGGCCAGCGCCAGGGATCGTGAAAATACGTCCGCGAGATGTCCCACAACGTGTCCCCTTTGCGGACGGTATGCGTGGTGGCGGTCGTGAACAGCGTCTCGCGCCCGCTGTCCGGAGGAGGAAGAGTCTCGGTCTGGTCGTCGCTGTCGACTCCATAAATACCGGTCGGCCCCTGATCGTCGCCCGACTGCGCCAGCAGCACCGCCGGGGGCGCGGGCATCTCCGCCGGGGGCGCGGCTGCCGTCGTTCGCCTGTTCGCAGCGGCGGCGGGCGTCATTGAAAGCACGACGAACCAGCTCGCCGCCCAGAGGCACCGGGCTGTCACCGCCGGCCGCCCCCGCCGGGCGCGGTGGGCAGCGGCAAGATGGTGCCTAGTGCCGACTGACTCCCGCGCGGCGGCGCAGGCTCGGGGTGGGCCAGGCGCTCGCTGGCCATACGGGCGGCCTCGTGCTTGGGAAACGCACGCGCCAGCGACTCGAGCACCGCGCGCCCGCCCGGCTCGTCGCCGAGCCATTGCAACGTGAACCCCAGCTTCAACATGGCGTCCGGGACCTTGTTGCCGTGCGGGTATCGCTCGACCACGCCACGAAAGGAACGTTCGGCGGCGCGAAACTGCCGCTGATCGTAGTGACATTCGCCGATCCAGTACGCTGCGTTGTCGGCGTAGTCGTGCGACGGATTCGCCTCCAGGAAACGCCGAAAGCCCGCCAGCGCCAGGTCAGGATGACCCGCCCGCAGCGTCTCCAGAGCATCGCGATAGACGCGAAGCGGATCGGGGGTGGAGCGCGCTGGCACCATCAGCCGCGAGTCGGCAAGCGGCTCGGGCGCGACGGCGGCGGCGTTCGGGCGGGCCGCCGCCGCGGCGGCGTTGGAAGACGAACGCTCGCGCGCCCCGCCGCCGGAAGAACCAGAAATGCGGAGCCAGGGGCGTGGCGACCGCCGCGACATCGGCAAAGTCGGACCGCCCAGCGCGGGTGCCTGCGCGGCGTCACCCGCATAGTCAACGGCGTGCTCGGCGACGATGGACGTCTGCACCGCGGTCGGTGCTTCCTCCTTGACGGCGGCGGGCCGCAGCACCGAGGCACCGGATGGCGATGCCGCGCCCGCTGCCGGCGGTGCCGAAGCGCTGGCGGGTGCCGTGGCCCTTCGATTCGCACCAGCCGCTGGGACCTTCGCGACGCTACCCGATGTGGCCCGCAGCACGTGTGCGCCGGGCAACGTCGCCGGCGCGCGCTGCTCGGATGCCAGCGCGCGGCTGTCGAGCTGGTCTTCCAGGATGAAGATGCGGTTCTCCAGCTCCTCGATGTGGCGCACGTAGCCGGCGTTCTTCGCACGCAGATCCAGCACCATTCGTTCTTGATCGGCGGCGGCCGCCACGGGCGGCGGCGGCGCCGCGCTGGCGCACCCCGCCGCCAGAACAGCCGCCGCGCAACCACGGGCAAACCAATCGCGCCCCCACGCCGATGCGCGCGGCTCATGCTTCCTTGGCTGCTGCTGATCCAGACTGCCCATCTCCCTCATGCCGCGACGCACTCAAACGCGCCGCTGCGTCGCTGGATCGTAGGGGCCACCAGACCGACGGTCAAAAAATGCGTGATTCAGCCAAGTTCGGCCAGGATCGCGGCCGCCCCGCGCGCCATCAGCTGACCGGCCAGCGCCGTGCCCAGCGCGGCGGCCTCGACTGTCGGACCGCGGATCTCTTCGCGCAGAATGACGCTGGCGTCGGGGCGCCCCACGAGACCACGCAGCCAGAGCGTGTGACCCTCGTCCCGCACCAAGGCGTACCCCGCCACCGGAGTGCGGCAGCCAGCGCCGAGGCCGGCCAGGAGCGCGCGCTCCGCCGCCACGGTCGCTTCCGCCTGCCCGTCGGAGAGTGCCCGACAAGCCTCCAGCACCCGCCTGTCGTCGGCGCGCGTTTCGATGGCCAGCGCACCCTGCCCTATGGCGGGCAGCATTTCCTCGGCCGAGAGGCGCTCGGTGATGCGGGCGGCGAGTCCCAGACGGTCCAGACCGGCGGCGGCCAGGATGGCGGCGTCGACCACCCCGTCAGCCACCTTGCGCACGCGCGTATCGACATTGCCGCGCAGCAGCTCCACGGTGAGGTCCTGCCGCAACGCCCGCACCTGGCAGACCCGGCGCAGGCTGGACGTCCCGATCCGGCTGCCGGGAGCAAGCTTCGCCAGTGAATCGCCGCTCCGGCTGATCAGCACGTCACGCGGGTCGGCGCGCGGCGGGATGGCGGCCAGGGTCAATCCACCAGCCAGCTCGGAAGGCACGTCCTTCAAGCTGTGCACCGCCAGATCGATGCTCCCCTCCAGCAGGGCCTGCTCGATCTCCTTGACCCACACCCCTTTTCCACCCAGCTCGACCACCGGGCCCGACTGGAAGCGATCGCCGTCGGTGACGATGATGCGCTGAACGATTTTCAGGCTGGGGTGGAGGCGCTGCAGTTCAGCGCCGACGTGATCCGCCTGCCAGCGGGCCAGGGCGCTGCCGCGCGTCCCGATCACAAGTTGCTGATTTCCTGGTTGCTGATTTTGGCTCATGAGCCGGCCACCTTGCCCGGGGATGATGGTTCCGCTTCGGCTTCGGCCTCGGCTGGGGGCGCGGCGCCCGGTTCGGCGACCTCCAGCTCGAACAGCCGCTGCACGGCGGCGACCAGCACCGCGCCATCAACGGGATCGGCACCGCCCTTCTTCAACACCAGCTGAGGCAGGTGCAACAGCTTCTTGGCGATGGCTTCGGCCAGCCCCAGAGTCATCTGCCGTTCCCGCTCGCCGCCCGCGCCCGACGGGGCACCAGCCGCGCTTGTGTCCAACATCCGTTCCGCTTCGCCGCGCGCCACCGCCAGGACGTGCGCGCGCAACGCGGTGATGATCGGTCCCACGCGGCGCCCCCGATACGCTTCGAGGAAGCGAGCCACCTCTCCCTCGACCATGACCTCGGCGCGATCCGCCTCGCCGCGACGTTCATCGCGGTGCTCGTCGGCCTGCTTCTGCAGATCGTCGATATCGGCGACGAACACGTCCGAGATCTCGGCACATCCCGGTTCAACGTCTCTCGGAACGGCGATATCGATCAAAAACAGGGGGCGCCCCCGCCGCTTCTTGTGGGCGCGCGCCACCAGTTCCCGCGTCAGGACCGGCTGGCGTGCTCCCGTGGAGGCGATGACGATGTCGGCGCGAATGAGCGCGCCGTGCAGATCTTCGAACGGATGCACGCCTCCGCCGATCCGGGCGGCCAGCTCTTCGGCGCGGGCAGCGGTGCGGTTGGTGATGAGCAGCTCCGCGCCCTGCCCCTGCAGAGCCCGCGCCGCCAGGTCCGCCATCTTCCCCGCGCCCACCAGCAACACTGTTCGCCCCTTGAACCCCTCGAAGATCTTGCGGGCGTAGTCGATCGCGACCGAGCTCAGCGACACCGGGTTCCGCGCGATCTCGGTCTCCCGCCGCACCCGCCGGGCGATGCGGAAGGCACCGGTGAAGCACGCCCCCAGGATGGGGCCTGCCGCGCCGGCGCTGACGGCGATGTCGTGCGCCTGCTTGACCTGTCCCAAGATCTGCGGTTCACCGACCACCTGAGAATCCAGGCTGGCCGCCACGCGAAATAGATGATGGACCGCCTCCACGTCAACGCGGACATAGAGGTGGGGGCCGAGATCGCCCTCGGTGGTCTGCGCGCGCTCGGCCAGGTCCCGACGCAAGGCGGCGATCGCGGCGTCCGGATCGGGCGACGCGGCGTACACCTCCACCCGGTTGCACGTGGACAGCAAGGCCGCCTCTCGAACCGGTGATAGGCTGGCCAGCTCCCGGAGCGTCTGCGCCACCTGCTCGGGCGGCACCGCCAGTCGTTCGCGCACAGCGAGCGGCGCCGTGCGATGCGACAGTCCCATCACCAAGAAGTCGATCCCCCCCGGCATCCTAGTGCACCACTAGACCGCGTACCTGAGAATGTAGAACAGCAGCACCACCACCGTACCGCCAAATCCGCCCAGGGTCAGCCAGGCCGCGCGGCTGCCGCGCCAACCAGCACCCACGCGCGCCACCAGCAACACGCCGAAGGCCAGCCAGGCGGCCACCGCGATCAAGTATTCGGGGCGCGCCGCCTCCGACGACGCCACGCCCCCCAGCCGCGCAATCCAGATGGCGCCCGTCACCAGCGCGACCGTGAAGATGGGAAAACCAAGCGACACGCACCGCAACGCCAACCGATCCAGCGTCGCCAGCGGCGCGTCCTGTCCGGCGCGATCGAATCTCTTGTGCTGCAGCCGCCGCTCCTGCACCAGATAAAGGACCGCCAGCACGGCGGCCAGTCCGAATACCGCCACGCCGACGGTCGCCAGGAAGATGTGCGTCATGCCCAGCACGCCGACGCGGGGCCCCCCCGCCTCGGCGGGGACCACGCGCGCCAGCACCAG
>JBDSME010000730.1:0-6867 GCA_039916065.1 Polyangia bacterium | reverse complement strand
CGCACCGCCACAAAACCATCGGCCACCAGCGGACGAGGCAGATCGCGCCGCGCTGGCAGCGCCAGGGTCAACGGCCCCGGCCAGTAGGCCGCCATCAGCCGGCGCGCCAGCGGTGAGATGGTCTTGCACAGCCGTTCCAGCATCTCGGGGCCGCTCACCAGGACCGAAATCGGTTTATCCCCGTCGCGCCCCTTGAGCTGGCGCAGGCGCACCAGCGCCAGCTCGTCGAGCGCGTTCACGCCCAGACCGTAGAACGTCTCCGTCGGGTAGGCCACCACCTCGCCGCGGCGAATGGCCTCCGCGGCAAAGGTGATCTCTTCGGGGAAGGCGTGCACCACGGCCACACCGCTCAGCCGATCTTGAACTCGGACCGTACCTCTTCGTCCGACTTCAGGACCTTGTCGCGGCGGGCCGCCCGCTCCCCGTCCACCTTGGTGGCCAGAGCCGGGTCGGCGATGGCGATGATCTGTGCCGCCAGCAACCCGGCGTTTTCAGCTCCGCCGACCGCCACGGTGGCCACCGGCATCCCGGGGGGCATCATCACGGTGGAAAGCAGCGCATCGAAACCACCCAGCGTCCCGGCGGCGATCGGCACGCCAATCACCGGTCGCGTGGTGTGCGCGGCCACTGCGCCGGCCAGATGGGCGGCGCCCCCGGCGGCGCAGATGAACACCTTGCAACCGCGCGTCCCGGCGTCGCGCACGAAGGCCGCGGTCTCCGCGGGGGTACGGTGCGCCGACAGCACCCGCACCTCCGCACGCAGCCCCAACGCCGCCAGCACCTTCGCTGCCGGGCGCATTGCCTCCAGATCAGATTTCGAACCCATCATGATAGCCACGTCGATGTTCATCACTCTCCTCGTGTTCCTATGTCTTTACGAAAATGCATCCCGGCAAAGCTTATCTGGCCCGGCTGGGAGCCGATGATGTTGTAAGCGCGGGCGCGCGCCGCGGCCAGAGTGGCGCCGCGCGCGGTGATCCCCAGCACCCGCCCCCCCGCCGTGACCAGCGACGCGGTCCCGTCCGGAGCGGCCGCCAGTCGCGTTCCCGCGTGAAAAACCAGCACGCCGTCGGAGCGCTCCGTGCCGCCATGGGCAGGGCCCAGGCCGTGGATGGCATCACCGGCGCGCGGCGTCCCCGGATAGTGAGCAGCGGCCAGCACCACGCAGACCGCGGCGTCCGGTGACTCTGCCAGCGATTCTTCCGGCAACGGGCCGGCGGGCAAACGGCCGGCAGCGGCGCCTTCCAGCCAGGGCAACAGATCGTCCTCGAGCCGCGGCAAGATCACCTGAGTCTCGGGATCGCCGAAGCGACAGTTCCATTCGATCACCATGGGCCCCCGGTCGGGCGTCAGCATCAGCCCGCCATACAACACACCCTGGAAAGGGCGGCCCAGCTTGCGCATGGCGCCCAGGGTGGGGTGGAAGATGCGCGCCAGGATGTCCCGGGTGAGGGCGGCGTTCACCAGCGGTGAGGGCGAATACGTCCCCATGCCCCCGGTGTTGGGTCCCCGATCGCCGTCGAACACCGCCTTGTGGTCCTCCGCGGAGGGGAGCAACGCCAGGCGCTCGCCGTCACACAGGGCCATCATCGACACCTCGCGACCGAAGAGCCGCTCCTCCAGGACCACCCGCGCCCCGGCGGCGCCAAACTCGCCGTCGCCCAGCATCCGTCGAACCGCTGCCCTGGATTCGTCCTTGGTCGCCGCCACCACCACGCCCTTGCCGGCGCACAGGCCGTCGGCCTTCACCACCACCGGGCCTGGCTGGGCGTCGATGAACCGCTCGGCCGCGGCCACGTCGTCGAAAACGCCGAACGCGGCGGTGGGCACACCCGCGTCGGCCATCAGCCGCTTGGCGAAAGCCTTGCTTCCCTCCAGCTCGGCGGCGGCGCCGGATGGTCCGAAGAACGAAAGGCCAGCGGCCCGCATGGCGTCTCCGAGGCCAGCGCTGAGCGGTCCCTCCGGGCCACACACCACCAGATCCACCGACTCGGCGCGCGCCAGTGCAACCAGCCCCTGGCGGTCCGTGGACAGCGGCGGCGAAGGGACCAGGCGCACCTTGCTCACCCCGGCGATCCCCGGATTCCCCGGGCTGGCCAGGATCTCCGTGACGCGCGGGCTCTGAGCGAGCTTCCAGGCCAGGGCATGTTCACGCCCCCCGCCGCCTATGAGCAGGATCTTCGCAGGTCGCGTGATGGAGTTGGCCATCGGAGGTAGCGGGCGCGGTCAGGGGAAAGGGCGGTGGGCTCCGACGCTCAGTGCTTGAAGTGGCGCTCGCCGGTGAAAATCATGGCGATGCCCTGCTCGTCCGCCGCGGCGATCACCTCGTCGTCGCGCAGCGAGCCGCCGGGTTGCACGATGGCGGTGACCCCGGCCTTCGCGGCCTCATCGACGCCATCGCGGAATGGAAAGAATGCGTCGGAGGCCAGCACCGAGCTCGCCAGAGGACCGCGGGCCTTGGCCACCGCGATGCGCACCGAATCGACCCGCGACATCTGTCCCGCCCCCACGCCCAGGGTGCGTCCTCCCCCACAAAACACGATGGCGTTCGACTTCACGTGCTTGGCCACACGCCAGGCGAAATCCAGATCCGCCAGCTCCACGGCGGTGGGTGCCCGCTTGGTGACCACCTTGGCGGCCGCCGCCGACGATGTGTACATGTCACGCGTCTGCACCAAGAATCCGCCCGAAATACTGCGCAGCTCCGGGACCGCCGCCCCGGCGCGCTCGCGGGCCGCGGCGGCCACGAAGTCGTAGGTCAGCAGCCGCAGATTCTTCTTGCCCGCCAGCGCCGCCAGCGCTTCGGTCGCGTAGCTGGGGGCGATCACGCACTCCAGGAAGGTCTCGCTCATTTCGCGGCCGAGCTGCCCATCCACCTCCCGGTTCACGGCGACGATGCCGCCGAACGCCGACACCGGGTCGGTCTCGCGGGCCAGACGATAGGCGGCCAGCACGCCAGCGTCGGAGACAGCGCAGCCGCATGGGTTGGTGTGCTTGATGATCGCCACCGCCGGAGAGGCGAACTCGGCGCCCAGCCGCATGGCGGCGTCAAGGTCCAGGATGTTGTTGTAAGACAACTCCTTGCCCTGGATGACCGCGGCCGCCGGAAGCGACAGGCCGGCGCCGCTGGCGGGCGACAGCGCATAAAACGCCGCCTTCTGGTGCGGGTTCTCTCCATAGCGCAAGGTGCGCGCCAGCGTGGCCGACAGATGCATGCTGCGCGGAAACTCTACCGGCGGCGCCTCGGGCGCAGGCAGCCGCGACAGGTACGAAGCGATGGCGCCGTCGTACGCGGCTGTGTGCGCGAACGCCTTGCACGCCAGCTCGAAACGAAGCTGCGCGGAGATCTCCCCGTCGCGCTCCAGTGCCGCCGCCACGCGTCCGTAGTCGGCGGGATCCACCACCACCGCGACCCGCTCGTGGTTCTTGGCGGCCGACCGGATCATGGCGGGCCCACCGATATCGATGTTCTCGATGATCTCATCGAAGCCGGCGCCGCGCGCCACGGCCTCGCGGAAGGGATACAGGTTCACCACCGCCAGATCGATGGGGGTCAGGCCGGCCTGTTGCATCTCGGCCCGGTGCTTGTCCGTGGGTCGTCCCAGCAGTCCGCCGTGGATGCGCGGATGCAGCGTCTTCACCCGTCCATCGAGGATCTCAGGGGCACCGGTGAAATCGCTGACCTCACGCACCGACACGCCAGCGGCTGCCAGCGCCTTGGCGGTGCCGCCACTCGCCAGCAACTCGACGCCCGCGCGGGCAAGCGCGCGCGCGAAATCGGACAGACCAGTCTTGTCGGAAACGGAAAGTATGGCTCGCGCGACCTTTGACACAGGCGGGTTCTAGCGCGCCGGCCGGCGGCCGGGAAGCCCCATCGCGCAACGTCTTCCAGGGGCGCGGGAGCGCTCGCCCTGGCCTTACCGGCGCGTTGGTGCGCTGCGGGGGCGACACCGCCGCGCCGGAGTGGACGCCGCCAGGGTCAGCAGACCGACAGACAGGAAGATCGCCAGCGCCGGCCATTCCACGGCGCCCGGAATGGTGGCGCAACCTCCAGCACCACCGCTGGGTGCGGCGCCGGCTCCCGTCCCGGTGATTCCTCCGCCGCTTGCGACGCCACTGGCCCCGGCCCCGCCGGTCCCACCTGTCCCACTTTTGTCACCGCCGCCTGTTCCCCCCGTCCCCGAAACACCATCCTCGGGAATGCATTTGCCCAGCACGCACGCCAACCCTGGCCCGCCGCACAGAGCGGCGTCGGTGCCGTTGTCGATCACGCCATCACAGTCGTCGTCGAAGTAGTTGCAGCTCTCCACCATCGGAGCACCCGGCGTGCACGACGCAGAACAACCGTCGGCGTAGCGGCGACACCAGCCGGTACCGCAGGTCATGCGCACCCCTTCGTCGATGTTGCCATTGCAGTTGTTGTCCCTGCCATCGCAGACCTCGGGCGCCCCCGGATAGATGGCGGCGTTGTTGTCGTTGCAGTCGCCTTTGCAATCGCCGTAGCCGGGGCTGGGCTTGCAGTCGCTCTTGGTCGCTCCTCCGGTGATCCCGTGGCCATCGCCATCCTTGTCCTCGCAATAAGGTTGATTGACGATGGCCTCGTCGATGCGTCCGTCGCAGTTGTTGTCCTTGCCGTCGCACAGCTCGGTGCCGCCGGGGTGATTGGCCTCGCTGAAGTCGTCGCAATCGCCCGAAACTTCAGCGTACCCGGTCGGCTTCGCGCAGTCCTTGCGGGTGGGGAAGCCGGGCTGGCTACTCCCGTATCCGTCGCCATCCTGGTCAATGTAGTACGTGGCGCCGGTACACCCCACGGCCAGACTCAACGACGCCGTCCCCCCGGCATCGCTGCGCGGACTTCCGTCACCATTGCCAGAGAGCGCAAAGACACTGAAGTTCACGCCGGCAGGCGTCGCGGGGGCGGTCCACTCGACCTTGAAGGTGGTCACGCCGCCGCTGCCGGTACGAGGCGTGGTGTGGGTGACGCCTGCGGCGTTGGCCAGCGTGCCCGATTCCACGGCGCGGAAGGTCCCTTTGTTGTCGGCATAGTTGGTGGTGAGATAGAAGCCGGCCACGGGCCCATTGGTCTGCGACACCGTCACGGTCAACGTGAGGGTCGCCCCGACGGTCGGGTTCATCGGGCTGGCTGTCAGCGTGACCGTGGCCTCCTTCCCGCCGGAGTGGCAGCCATCGCAGCCGCTCGCGGCGATGCCCGATTTGCGTGCCCAGGCGACGTCGGACCCGAACACCAGCATCCCCCACACGGCGATGGCCATGGCGGCTGCCAGGGGCGGGGTTGCCGGCCTGAACCGGCTAATGACGGAGCGGAACTCGACCATGTCCATCCTCAAGGATAGGTGTTGCGCGCGATCTCGAACCCGGTTCATGCCTCGACCACCCCGAAGCAGACGCAGCCCGCCAGCTCACACCCTCGTTCCGCCAACGGTATGGCGAATCCCCCCCGGTACCCCGACTGCCTGCCCGACCGCGACTTGCTGTGTTGTTGTATCGGAGGGTCAGGTCAAGTACTGGTGGGCAGTGCCTTGGCGATGCCCGCTTTGGCCCGCAGATCGGCCAACTCCCCCTTGGACAGGTCGCGCCAGCCCCCCATGGCCAGCCCCTCGAAGGAGATACTCCCCAGCCGAACGCGCGAGATTTTTAGCACGGCATGTCGGATGATGTCACCTGACGCCTTCAGCGCGCGGGGGCGCACCTCGGGCACGACGATCTCCACCCAGGTGTTCTTGCCGGTGGTCGCCAGCGCCGTCACCGCGGTCGGCTTGGCCGACACGTTCTCCCATTTCCAGCCGCGCAACAGTCTGGCGATCTCCGTCTCCCCGACCGGCCCCTGGTATTTGATGTGATAGGTCATGGGAACCTTCTGCCCCCGCTTGGCGATGGCCGCGGCCAGCTCGCCGTCCGTGGTCAACAACACCACCCCCTCCGCGGGATAGTCGAGCGGCGCCACCACGGCCAACCCAGGCTCCGGATTCTTCAGATAACGGCGCAGGGTCTGGCGTTCGCCGCGATCGCCGAAGGTGGCCAGACATTCGCGCGGCTTCAACAACACCCGATAGACCGCATCAACGAGGAACACGCGCTTGCCGTCCACCTCCACCCGATCCCGTTCCTTCACCACCACGCCGGGCGTGGTGACAACCTGGCCGTTCACCTTCACGGCGCCCGACGCAATCAACTGCTCGGCGTTGCGTCGGGAGGCGACCGCCGCCTGGGCCAAATACTTTTGTAGGCGCACGGTGGTTACCGGTCGTCCTGATGGACGTCTTGCCGCTGGACATTCGTGTCCGCGGCGGCGCTGGCGTCCCCGTGGGCAGACGAGGCGGAGGCATCGGGGCCGTCGCCTTCGGTGGCGTCCGCCTCTGGCTGGACCAGCGAGCGCTCGGCGCGGCCGGCGGCGTGAGTGGCGTGTTCCAGTGCTTCGATCAACGAATCCTCCTCTTCCGGGTCAACCTCTGGCAACTCACCCGCGCGCAGGCTCTCCGGGGCGGGGATCCCCGCCGCGGTGCCGTCCGCAAACGCGGTGTTGTCCACCCCGGTGGTCGCATCGACCCTGGCGCGATCGTCGGCGCCCAGTTCGTGGAACTCACGCAAGGTGGGCAGATCGGCCAGATCACGCAAGCTGAAGATCTTCAGGAAATCGGGGGTGGTGCCGTACAGGATCGGACGCCCCACCTCCTCCTTCTTGCCGATGACGCGTATCAACGCGCGATCGAGCAGCGTACGCAGGACGGGGCCACAGTCCACCCCGCGGATCTCGTCGATCTCCGGTCGGGTGATGGGCTGGCGGTAGGCGACGATTGCCAGGGTTTCCATCATGGCGCGGGACAGGCGCGTGGGCCGACCGGCCAC
>JBDSME010000729.1:0-6926 GCA_039916065.1 Polyangia bacterium | reverse complement strand
GCGGCGGCCCTGACCAACACGTCCCCGCCGAACGAGCGGGCGTTGCCCACCGGTCCGCTGCGCCACTCCACGTCACACACAGTGTTGTAGCCGCTGCGCTCCGGCTGGCGTTCACGCCGCCAGCCACACACCGCCACCACGTCGGGCGCGCCGGTAAGTACGGCTGCTGCCTCTTCCATGAAGCCGGGCACGACCTCGCAATCACCGTCAATGAACTGGATTGCCGCGATGTCGGGCGCCAGGTCCAGCAGCCGCCGCCAGCCGGTGTTGCGGGCACGGGCGGCCGTGAACGGGGTGGAAAGGTCCAGCTGGACCACGTCCACGCCGCGGCCCTGGGCCATGGCCACGCTGCCATCCGTGGAGCCCGAATCCACATAGACGATCCGGCTGCCTTCGATGGGAATGGAGGCCAGGCAGCGCGCCAGACGCTCGCCCTCGTTGCGTCCAATGACCACCACACCGACCTCGGGGACTCGCGTAGCGCCGGAATCTCGATGTGAAATCATAGCCCCTCCTTGTTTTTTAGCAGACTCAGGGCAATGTGAGGAATCAAATGGTCCAGCTTGACAGTGGTCGGTATCGCCCGGAGCATCCGAAGGCGAAATCCGCGACTCTTGGCAACCTGTCCGTGACATCGCCTGATCGGATGGTCCCCACGCCATGAAAATTGCCGGCATCCTCGTCAACTATCAGACCAGTGAGCTGACCATGGATGCAGTCGATGCGCTCCTGGTCGAGCTCAGGCCGATGGCGGGATTTCACGTGTACGTGGTCGACAACGACTCGGGTGACGGCTCCCTGGAGCGGCTGCGTCAAGGAGCGATGGATCGGGGGTGGCAGGGGGCGGTAACGGTGCTGGCGGCGCCACGCAACGGAGGTTACGGGTACGGTATCAACCTGGCCGCCCGCCAGGCGCTGGCCAGCGCCGATCGGCCAGACTACCTGTACGTCATCAACACCGACGCCTTCGCGGATAGTGGGTCCATCGCGCGGATGGTGCAGTTCATGGACTCTCATCCAGAGGTCGGGATAACGGGCAGCCGCGTCTATGGCCTGGATGGAGTCACCCAGGGGGCCGCCTTCCGATTTCCCAGTGTGTTCAGTGAGTTCGAACAGGCGGCGGCGTTCGGGCTGGTATCGCGTCTGCTGCGGCGTCACATCGTGGCCATGGTGCCGCCCGCCAGTGACCAGGAGGTCGACTGGCTGCCGGGCACCAGCATGCTCATTCGCCGCCAGGTGTTCGAGGGCGGCGTGTTCTTCGACGAGGGCTTTTTCCTGTATTTCGAGGAGGTCGACTTCGCGCGCGAGGTGCGGCAGGCGGGGTGGCGGGCTTGCTACGTGGCCGACGCACCGATCAAGCACATTGGGTCGGTCTCAACCGGGTTGGCCGAGCAAAGCCGCCGCTTGCCGGATTACTGGTTTGACTCGCGACACCGCTATTTCCTCAAACACCACGGCCGGACGTACACCGCCGCTGCGGACGCGGCCTGGGTGGCTGGGTACCTGGTGTTCCTGTTGAAGCGTGCCACGTTGGGCCGATCAGACGTCCTGCGCCGCCGCATGCTGCGCGACTTCTTGCGTTCCACGGTTCGGGCTTTCTCCGGGACCGGCGTCCCGGAGTCGGCGGCACCTGTCCCCGCCGCCGACCAGCAGGTTCCCGCATCCCAGCTTGCGTTGTCGAGGTTGCTTGCCGAGGACTTCGCCACCTGCGAATTCAACCCGGTCGATCCGGGATTCTGGGCGGTGGCCGTGCACCGGCTAGGGCAGCGCGCCGGGACGATACGGTCGACGCCTGCTCGGGTTGCCTTGCAGCTCGCCTGGCACGTGCCTTCGACGGCGATCGACTGGATGTGGAAGGTCAACCTGCCCGCCAGCGTGGAGGTGGGCAGGCGCGTTCGCCTGCACACAGGGGGGGGAGGGATGCTGCTGGGAGCACGGGCGATCGGCAACGACGTGCAGATTCGCCACAACACCACCTTTGGTCCCTTGCGCGGCGATGTCGCCAGCCGGAACGCCCTGCCCACCATTCAGGATGGGGTGGACATCGGCTCTGGCGTGTCCATTCTCGGGGAGGTGACCGTCGGACACGGGGCGGCGATTGCCCCCAACTCGCTGGTTCTGCGCGATGTTCCGCCTCAGGCCAGCGTCATCGGGGTCCCGGCGCGGGTGCGGCCGGCCGGCGCAACGGGCGGGGCCACGGTGCCGGCCACGGTGGCGGGTCCATCGGACGTACCGACCCCCGACGTCGTGGCTGCCTCTGAAATACCGCCACCGCAGCCCGGTTTGCTGGGGCTGCTGGCGGAGGATCTGAGGACGTACGACTTCGACGTCATGGAAGTGGGGCTGTGGGTCACCGCCGTCCATCGCGTCAGGAAGTGGGCGGACCACCTGCCCGGGCCTTTTCTCCGGACGCCAGTGCGCGCCGGCGCCACGGCCGTGCTGGAGGGAGCCGATTGGTTCTTCGGAATCGGTGTGCCCCCGGAGGTCAACCTTGGTCGGCGCCTGCGCATCTGGCATCACGGCTCAATCCGGCTGGCGGCACGCAGCATCGGTAACGACGTGCACATTCGCCCCAACACCACTTTCGGCGCGCCCCCGGGCGCCCCCGACCAGTCCCCCGCCCACTGGCCGACCATCGGAGACAAAGCAGACATCGGCGCTGGTGCCTGTATCCTTGGCAATGTGCACGTCGGACACGACGCCTTCGTGGGGGCGAATTCCCTGGTGCTGGAAGACGCTCCCGCGGGTAGCGTGGTCCTGGGTGTCCCCAGCCGTATGTTGCCTCGGCGCAAATGAGCACCACCGAAGATTCAGCCGACGCGCCCGTTGCTGTCCCGGCTGTCCGCGGGGGGCGTGACGAGAACCCGACGGACATCCCCCTGCCGGCGCTGCTCAGGGAAGACTTCCGCACCCACGGCAGCCGCGTCACGTCGCCTGGCTTCTGGGCGGTGGCGGTCCATCGTTTCGGAAACTGGCGCATGGGGGTGGGCAAGCCGCTGCGGGCACCGCTCACGCTGCTTTATCGGGGAGCATTCCAGGCGGTGCGGCTGGGCTTCGGCATCGATCTGCCCTATGACACGAAGCTGGGGCGGCGGGTGCGCATCGATCACCACGGGGCGGTGGTGATCGGCGCGCGCTCTATCGGGAACGACGTGGTGTTCCGCCACTCGGCAATCCTGGGCGTGCTGCGCCGCGAAGGGGAGAACGACAAGCCCATCATCGAAGATGGCGTGGAGATTGGCCCGGGTGCCTGCGTGCTGGGCGCCGTCACGGTGGGGCACCACACGCTGATTTGCGCGAACACCGTGGTCCCCATCAACGTGCCTCCCCACTCCACCGTGCTGGGGGTGCCCACCAGGCTGGTGGACCTGCGCCAGCATTTGGCGCCGACAGACCCCGCGCCGCGGAAGTGAACGTGCTAGCTGCTGACTAGGGGGTTGTGGCGCGGGGCGGCTGTAACCCGACCAGCCGCGCGATGCCACGGATGTAGGTGAAGTCGGGGTCGAACAAAACCTCCTCAGGCAACGTGATGTTGAAGGTGGTCTCGAGGAAGGCAATCATTTCGACGACCCCGGCTGAGTCGACGTAACCTTCTTCCCAGAGGTTCACGTCGTGGCTGAAGTGATCGTCCTCGGGGCGAACACGGAAGCGGACGCGAATAAAATCTGCCACGATTTTCTCAGCGTCCTTGGCGTCGGCGGTCTTTACAGATTGGTCGGCAGGCATCGACATGTTAATCCATTCATCCTTGCAGCGGGGTCGGCGCTGGTATCGGGTAAGTGGCGGTGAAACGATAGACGCCGGCCCTGATCCAGCGTTTTAGCTCACGGGGCTCGAAGCCCGCCAGCCGGCAGAACCGCCGTTCCAGCTCCGGCCCGTCGATCCCTTGGTCCACCAGCGCCGCCAGGGTCCCCCCGACCTGGTTCGACCCGCCCACCTGTGCGCGCACTTTGGGACGGTCGTAGATGTACGAGGGAACCTGTTCCCCCATCACCAACCGCGCCAGACGCTGCTTGGCGCCGTCGACTTCCAGGAACGCGCCGGGTAGAGCTGTGTAGATCTCCGGATACAGCGCGTAGGGCTGAATGGTGTCAATGCCCAGGCGCGCGAAGATGCCCACCTCGCGATCGCCGGTGTCCAGCCCGCTGACCAGAAACCGGCGCAGCCTGCCCGCGCCGAGGTTCGGCAAAGAATAATATTCCGCCGGTCCGTAGTGAACCGGGGTGTAGTCGGCCATCAGCTCGTTCATGGTGTCCCCGGTCAGCACCACCGGGGCGGCGCCACCGGCCGGTCGTGGCAGCCGCGCGATGGCCACGGCCAGCGCCGCGTTCACCAGGCCGCAGTGCACGTTGAAGTCACGGTAGTCCTGCCCGCCCACCAGAACTTCATCCACCAGCGCGGGAAGCGACTGCGGCGCCAGCTCTACCAGTTCCAGAGGGATGCCCAGGTCGCGCGCGACCAGCCGCGCGAAGTGAACGTCGGACCCTGGCTCCCCCTCGGGGTCCTTTCCCTGAACGAAGAAGGTCACCGCGCTGAACTTGTCCAGATGCTGCTTGGCTAAAGCGGCCACAGTGGTGCTGTCCAGCCCTCCCGACAGAGTCACATAGACCGTGCGTCCCGCCAGCGCCTTGTTCAGAATGCGAAAGGTGGCGTCCAGTTGGGTGCGGATCCGCTCGGCGTGCCGAGGTAGGTCCGCCTCCACCGCAGCGGCGTCATCGGCGAAGGACAGGGTCGAGAATTTCTCCAGCGTCAGGCGGCGTTCGGCTGGCCAGATGCGGACCAGATGGCCCGACGGCACTGACCAGATGTCGGCAGGGCGATGGCCACGCTGCACCAGTTCGATGAAGAAGTTGGCGCTGTCCACTTCGTCGTTCGTCTCGCCGGTGCCGCGTTTGATGGCAAAGAACAGCTTGTTCACGCCCAGGGGATCCCGGGCTAGCAACTGCGCGCCGCCGTCGGCGGACTTCAGGTGAAGGGCGAAGTGTCCGCGCAACCGCGAGAAGTCCTCCCTGGTATCGAGGACGGACAGCTCCTGTACCCCGATGGTCCGCTCATCGCGGAGAATGAGGTTGGCGATAGGCGTTGTTGTCATGGAACCCGTCATGATGACACTCCGGTCTCGCCGGTCTCGGCGATCACCTTGAGCGCTCGGTCCAGCATTTCGTCGCTTGCGGTGAAGGACAGACGAAAATACCCCTGGTGGTGAAAGATACTGGCCGGCAACACGAACACCCCGCGTCGGGCCAGCCGCGTGACGAAGGTGTGATCGTCCCCGCCCGGCGCTCGAGGATAAAGAAAGAATGTCGCCTGCGATGGAACGACCTCGAAGCCCCCGGCGACCAGTCCGGCCAGAGCCTGGTCGCGGCGTCGCTTGATGCCGTCCAGCGCCGGGCGGATGCGCAGCAGATCACCCACCGCCAGTTGCATCAGGGCAGTGGGTGTGCAGAACCCCATGACGCGGGTGAGCTGCTCGAACTGACGAGCCACCGCCTGCCGCTCGGGATGGCGCGGGGACACGGCCACGTAGCCCAGCCGCTGCCCCTGCAGGAACAGCTTCTTGCCGAAGGAGTAAACGATGCAGGTCCGATCGTAGAAGGCAGACGGCGGAACAAACTGGTGGGGCGCGAACACCAGGTCCCGGTGACACTCGTCGGAGATCAGCAGCGGGCGGGAAGGCGCTCGACTCAGCAGCTCACCGAGCTGTGCCAGCTCATCACGCCCGTAGATCACGCCCGTGGGATTGCCCGGCTGCGACAGGATGATGGCGCGCGTCCGCGGGGTCAGGGCCGCCTCGATGGCCGGCAGATCGAGACGCATGGTCCTCGCGTCGAGTGGCACCAGCCGCGGGACCAGACCCAGGTTCTCCAGGTAAAGCGGGTAGTCCAGCCAGCAAGGGGTGATCACCAGGACTTCGGACTGCTCGCCGTCGCGGCGCACCGAGCGGAAGGCGATGTTCAACGCCGCCATCGCGCCCGGCGTCAGCACCACGTCCTTCAGCGCGAAGGCTTCCTGGTGAGAGTCACGCAGCGACTCCGCCACCAAACGGCGCGACACCGTGGTGCCCCCATAAGGGGTGTATTGCAAGGCCAGACTGCCGGCGGCATCGATCGCCCGGCGCAGGGCGGCCACGGCCTCGGGGGGAGGCCCATCATAGCTGTTGGCGTAGGCGAGGTCCGCGAACGAGCGGCCACCATGCTTCAGAGCCTCGACGCGCAGCGCGTCCACCTGCTCCTGTGGTGCCAGCAGGTGGTCCAGCGCCGGCGAGAATGCCGTCAATTGGTCCCCACGCCCTTGCGGTCGACCTTCCCCGAGGAAGTGCGGGGGAATGAGGGATGAACCTTGATGTACTTGGGGACCATGTAACGGGGCATCTCCGCCTCGCAATATTTCAGCAGCTGCTCGACCGTGAAGCTGTCTGGCTCGCGCGGAACCACGTGGGCTTCGACGGCCATGCCCGCCACCTCGTCAGGAATCCCGCGGACTATCACCTCAGCCACCAGCTTGGACAGCTGGATAGCCTCCTCCACCTCCTCGGGGCTGATGCGAAAGCCGTGGCTCTTGATCTGCTGGTCCCGGCGGCCCACGAAGGTCAGGAAGCCATCGGCGTCGCGGCGAACCAGATCCCCCGAATAGACCACCTTGCCAGGGTGTTCGTTTTCCCCGCGCGGATCCGGCCGGAACACCGCCGCCGTGGCCTCGGGCCGGTTCCAGTATCCCAGCGCCACCGTGGGGCCAGAGTGCACCAGCTCGCCGGGCTCTTCGACGTCGCATTCCTGGCCATTTTCGCGCACCACCAGGATCTCGCACTCCGGGATGGCGCGGCCCATGGACCCCGGCCGGCGATCGACTTCATCGGGAGGCAGATAGGTGGACCGAAAAGCCTCCGACAACCCGTACATCAAGTAGATGCGCGTGTGCGGCAGGTG
>JBDSME010000728.1:0-4624 GCA_039916065.1 Polyangia bacterium | reverse complement strand
CACGGACGGAGGGATCGGCGCTGGGACCGCCGCCGGTGCCAGGCGCCGGGGCGCCGGGGCCACCACCAGGCCCGCGGCCGCCGGGAGCTCGGTTGAAGCCGCCAGGGCCACCGCCGCCGGGAGCGCCACCACCAGCAGGACGGCCGTAGCCGCCAGGACCACCGCCGCCGGGAGCGCCACCACCAGCAGGACGGCCGTAACCGCCAGGGCCGCCGCCGGGACCGCCACCACCAGCAGGACGGCCGTAGCCGCCAGGACCACCGCCGCCGGGACCGCCCCCGCCGCCGGGGCCACGACCGCCGCCAGGTCCGCCGCCACCGGGAGCACCCCTCGGGCGTCGTTCTGCGGCGGGAGGGCCAGAGCGATCAGGCCGTCGACGTCCTGGACGATCACCGTGCATGTTGTCGCCACCGGGGGCACGGGTCACCATCCAGCCTGGGCCAGCCGCAGGCACCTCTTTGCTGGACGGACCACGTTCCAGACCTCCGCCGCGAAAGCCACCGCCACCACCAGCGCCCCCGGGAGCGCCACCGCCACGAAGGCCCGTCGGCGCGCCGCGGCCGCCGCCACCACCACCACCACCACCACCGGGACCACCGCCCTGGCGGTCACGGCGCTGACCTTGACGGTCCCCTCCGCCGCGATCGTCGCGGCGATCAGGGCGCCGGCCCTGTCCCTGCGGCAACAGATCGGAGACGTAGTAGTGCTCGCCGACCTTGCGGGCATTCGACGGGGGATTTTCGCCGTGAAGCACACGGATCAAGCGGAGGTTGTCCACGCGATCCTTGACCGAGTCCAGTGCCTCGAAGAGCCGTTCCAGTCGATCACCCGTGATGCCCATCGCGGTCGCGATCTGTTCGCCGGCCGCCGCCCGGGCGGCCTGTTCAACAGGATCCACCACCGGCGCGGCAACTTCGGCGGCAACGGCGCTGTCGCCCTCCGACGCATCAGCGGATGCTGTCGAATCAACAGAATCGTCGCCGGTTTCGGCTTCGCCGGTCTCGGCTTCGCCGGTCGCCGCTTCGGCGCCCGCAGCTGCCTGGGCGCTGTCGTCCTGTGAGGACGCCGCGTCCAGTGAGCCGGCGGCGGCGGTGTCTCCCTCCGCGGGCTGGCTGTCCGAGGAAGATGTGGTTGCCGCCTCGTCCGTAGCCTGGGCGTCGGGCGAAGCACCTTCCGAGGACGGTCCGGCAGACGTCTCAGCAGACGTTTCGGCAGACGTCTCGGCAGACACGGTCGACGGATCGCCGGTCGAAGGTTCGTCACCGCCGTCTCCAGCTTTCGCTGAATTGGCGGCGGCTTCGGCGGCGGGAGGGGCGACCGGTGCCTGGGGACGGTGGGCCCGACGAATCCGGGCCGCTTCACGCAATACGATACCGGGGAACTCAGTGATGGTCTTCATGATGGTCGCCGCCTGTCCGTCGGCACTCGTGTGCTGCTGAATGTCGCCCCGCTGCTCACCTTGTGCAACGGCGCCACATCTTCATTGGGCCCCCTTGCTAATCGGCCGGACGAGCTACGTCAACCGTCTGCCGGGGGGGCCCGGGATGTGGCCTAGCTCTTACCGAGCAAGGCTTCCATTGTCTTGAAGTCTTCCTTGCCGTTCTTGGTGAGCTCGTAGTTGTCCAGATCCTTGTGACAACCCTCGCAGGTGTACTTCTTGCCCTTGGCTTTGGCGTCGGCGACCATCTTCTTCATGGCCTTCTTGGCCTCGGGCCGGCCACCTTTGGCGCAAGCCTTGGCCGTCTCGCTATCGCCTGAGGTGGCGATGGTACATTTCGCCGCGTCACCGGCCACAGCCAGGCCGCCAACAAGGGCGGTACCAACGAATCCACTGAAGAGCGTCATGAGTGCGAACCGCTTCATCTGTTCTCCTTGTACTTCGAGGGGCCAAAAACGAGGCGTTTATATCCTGGGACGCGAACCCCGTCACAACTATTCTGTCCTGGCGTGGCAATCCGCAGGGGTCCTCCGACGGAAAAGCCAGGTCACGTGGGGGTCGCTCCAGGGATCTTTGTCCAAACGGCAATCCGCGTTATAGTGCGGCCCGTCGTTAACCGACCTTACTCGGAGAGTGTTCATGCTAGGACGAGGGTTCCCCAAGACGGTGGCGTTTATCGTGGCTGCGGTTGCTGTCTTCACCGTGGGCAATGTGGGCAATGTGGGTAACTACGCCTCGGCGGAGGAGGTTGCTCCCCCCACCGAGGGGCTTCAACTGGAGATGGGCGTCTTCGGCGGCGTGCACGTCTTCGCCGACAACCTGGAGTTGGGGGTTGCTGACGATCCGGAGAACGTCCCCTCACCAAAGACGGGCAGCATCTTCGGGTTGCGGTTGGCCTTGTCGGTGCTGCCCTGGGTGGCTGTCGAAGGTGAAATCGGCCTGATTCCCTCGGCCGACAACTTCCCCACCAACTACACCTTGTGGTTGCTGAGCTACAAGGCTCACGTCCTTGTCCATCTGATGCATGGACGTGTGCGGCCGTTCGTCCTGGCCGGTGTGGGTCTCATGCAGGTGGCGGCGACGGAGCCCGATCCAGGGTACCAGGAGATCGGCAAGGACACGGACTTCGAGTTCCACGGTGGCATCGGCGTGAAGTACGCCGTCACCAACAACATCGACGTTCGCCTGGACGGGCGCGTGGTGTTCCTCCCCAACACCAAGCACAACTCCGACTCCGCGGATCTGGAGTTCCTGGCAGGCGCCACATACCGCTTTGGTGGCCAGGGCGCGCCCCCGCCCCCGCCCCCGGCACCGCCGCTGGTGCTGGACACCGATCGTGACGACATCCCCGACAACGTCGACAAGTGCCCCAACGAGGCAGAGGATCGCGACGGATTCCAGGACGCCGATGGCTGTCCCGATATCGACAACGACGGCGACGGCATCAACGACGCGCTCGACAAGTGCCCGGACAAGGCCGAGACGAAGAACGGCATCGACGACGAGGACGGCTGCCCCGAGGTCGACACCGACGGGGATGGCATCCTGGGGTCGGCCGACAAGTGCCCCGACCAGCCCGAGGATAAGGACGGCTTCCAGGACGAGGACGGCTGCCCTGATCCGGACAATGATGGCGACGGTGTGCTCGACGCGCAGGACAAGTGCCCCAAGGAGCTGGAGACCAAGAACGGCTATCAGGACGACGACGGTTGCCCTGACGAGATCCCCGCGGCGGTGAAGAAGTTCACCGGTGTCATCAAGGGCATCACCTTCAAGGTCAACTCGGCCGACATCCAGAAGTCGTCGTTCAAGTTGCTGGGCAACGCCGCCAAGGTCATGAAGGAGTACGCGGATCTGCGCATGGAGATCTCCGGGCACACCTCCAGCGAGGGCGACGCCGCAAAGAACATGAAGCTGTCCCAGGATCGGGCGGACGCCGTCCGCGCCTACCTGGTGTCGGCGGGCATCGCCGGTGACCGCATAATCGCCGTGGGCTTCGGCTCCGACAAGCCGATCGGAGACAACAAGACCAAGAAGGGCCGGGAGCAGAACCGCCGCATCGAGTTCCGCCTACTGACCGCTGACGACGCCAGACCCGCCGCGGCACCGGCCGGCTCCGCGCCCGCCGGTGGCGCTCCCGCCACCGCTCCGGCGGGTCCGGGACCGGGCGAGCCGATGCCCCCGTCAACTCCGTAACCTCCTCCACCCCTACAAAAAAAGGTGAGCGGCCCCCGCGGCGCTCACCTTTTTTTGTGTCCGGAGGATGCTCTCACTCCAGGGGCACTTCCGGATCGACTGGCACGCTGTAGTCGACGCCGTCGACCTCGAAACCAAACAGGCTGCGAAACTCCTGCTTGAACCCAGCGAAGTCGCTCAGGGCGAGCAGGTTGTCGCTGGTGATCTCCGCCCAGGCGAGGCTGACGGCGGCCTGGACGCCCGGCTCCATCTCCCGGTCGTCAAGTCGGATGCGCCCCTCGGTATCGACGGTGGGCTCCACGCCAGGGCGCAAGTGGTCACGAAACAGACGGACCATCTGCTCGATGGTCCCCTCGTGCGTCCCGTGCGCCTTCATGATCTTGTACAGGATGCTGATGTAGAGCGGGACCACCGGGATGGCCGATGAAGCCTGCGTGACCACGGCTTTGTCCACGCTGACGAAGGCACGGCCACCCACCCGGGTCCGCAGCTCGTCGTCCAAGGTGTGCGCCGTCTGTTCCAGGTGTTCCTTGGCGCGACCGATCGTTCCCGAGCGGTAGATGGGGTAAGTCAGCTCCGGCCCGATGTAACTGTACGCGACGGTACGACAACCCTGCGCCAGCAACCCCTCCGCCAGGAGCGCCCGCATCCACAGCGCCCAGTCCTCTCCGCCCATCACCTTGGTGGTGGCTTCGATATCTTGCGGAGACGCTGGTGCGATCTCCACCGTCACCACCTGGTCGTTCGCCAGATTGATGCTCTTGCTGGCGTAGGGGGCGCCCAGGGGCTTCAACACGGAGGCATAGCTCTGACCGGTGGCGGGATCGGTCCGCCGCGGACTGGCCAGGCTGTAGACCACGGTATCCAGCTTGGCTCCCCAGCTCTTCAGGCGGGCGACGGTCTCGTTCTTGATCTCGGTGGAGTAAGCGTCGCCATTGATGGTGGCAACGGTGCGCCCATCTTCCTTGGCCCGACGCTGCAGAGCCGCGA
>JBDSME010000727.1:0-3269 GCA_039916065.1 Polyangia bacterium | reverse complement strand
ACCACAACCTGTTCACCGCTTTGAAGATGCAGAAGGTGATCATTTCGCTGTTGCTGGTGCTCATCATCCTGGTGGCGGCCTTCAACATCATCGCGTCGCTGACCATGATCGTGCTGTCCAAGGTTCGCGAGATAGCCATCATGAAATCGATGGGGGCCCCGTCGGCCATGCTGGCACGATTGTTTCTGGTGGCGGGCACCAGCGTGGGTGGCGTCGGCACCGTCTTGGGGATAGCCTGCGGCCTCATGGTGTGCGGCCTGGCGCAACTGTACGGCTATCCGCTGGATCCCAAGGTGTATCTCATCGGCCGCCTGCCGGTGGACATCGCTCCACGAGAGATCGTGGCGGTGGCCGCTGCGACCCTGGCTATCTGCGTGGTGGCGACGCTCTACCCGTCGTTGCGGGCCAGTCGCATGCGGGCAGTCGATGGCCTTCGCTACAACTAACCGACCACAACAGGAGACCCGATGACGATCAGAGATCTGCACAACAGGACTTCGGTGAGCCGGACGGCAGGCGCGCTCTTGATGGCCGCGCTGGCGGTATCGCTGGGAGCGGGCACCGCCGCGGGCAAGGACCCGGAGGCCGGCGGCGGTAGTGGCGGGAGCTCCGGCACGGCGGGCGGTAAGAGCAAGGCGGCGGCCGCCATCGCCCCCGTTGGGGGAATCGAAAAGGTGAAGTGGGGGCAGGCCGACGGAAAGGAAGTCGATCTGTATACGCTCACCAACAAGCACGGGCTCGTCGCCAAGATCACCAACTACGGCGCGATCGTGGTGGAGCTGCACGTCCCCGACAAGAAGGGCAACATGGCCGATATCGCCTTCGGCTATGACAACCTGGCCGACTACGTCAAGAAGACGCCCTACTTCGGGGCCACCGTTGGTCGGGTGGGGAACCGCATCGCGAACGCCACCTTCGACCTGGACGGAAAGACGTACAAGTTGGCGGCCAACAACGGCGCCCATCACTTGCACGGGGGAAAGAAGGGCTGGGACAAGGTGGTATGGGACGCCGAAGCGATCGACTCCCCGAAGGGTCCGTCGCTGAAACTGACCTACGTCTCCAAGGACGGCGAGGAAGGCTATCCCGGAACGGTAACCGCCACGACCGTCTACACCTTGACCAGTGCGGATGAGCTGGCCGTGGATATGACGGCCACCACGGACAAGACCACCATCGTCAACATGGTGCACCACACCTACTTCAACCTGAACGGCGCCCCCGACAGCGACATCAAGGGGCACCTCCTGACGTTGCGTGCCGACAAGTACACGCCTGGAGCGCCACCCGATGGCAAGGTGGTGGCGGTCGCCGGAACGCCCTTCGACTTTCGGAAGCCGAAGGCGATCGGCAAGGACCTGCTGGCGGCGGGCTCGCCGGGCAATGGCGCTCCCATCGGTTACGACTCCAACTGGATTGTGAACGGCAAACCCAACAAGATGCGGCCGGTGGCCCGGGTGGAAGACCCCGCGTCAGGGCGCGTGATGACCATCTCCGCGAATCAGCCCGGCGTGCAGTTCTACGCCGGGATCTTCCTCGATGGCAGCACCAAAGGTAAAGGCCGCGCCCATCCCCAGTACAGCGCCTTCTGCCTGGAGACGCAGAAGTTCCCCAATGCCGTCAACGTGCCAGCCTGGCGGGACCAGGTCATCCTCAAGCCCGGGCAGACCTACAAGCACAACATGATCCACAAGTTCACCGCGAAGTAAACGCGCCTTCGGCGCTCGCGGGAAGGGGCGGCGCCGCGCCTTCGGCGCTCGCGGGAAGGGGCGGCGCGCCTTCGGCGCTCGCGGGAAGGGGCGGCGCGCCTTCGGCGCTCGCGGGAAGGGGCGGCCCCTCCCCGCGGGCCCCTCCCGACGGATTTGTCGTCGACGCCGGCGCGGCGAAGCCGCGCCTCTCTGTCCTTGGACGCGCTCGCAGAGCTCGCTCTGGCGCCTCCTTCGCCTGAGGGCTTGTTTACGGGCGAGGGGCTTCGCGAGCGACCGTGGCGGTGGGAGCCGCGGCGGCGCCCGCGGCGGGATTGCTCCCTCCCGCCTTGGCGGCGTCGTACTTCGAGGGGCACTTGGCCATGATGCCGTCGGGGACGACCTGCAGGACGTTGTCCGCCCCGATGGTGCCCTTGGCCACCACCTCAGCCCCCGATTTGAAGGTGTCAGGCACCAGGCCCGTGTAGTTGGCGCTGATCACGGCCGGCGCGCGCGGCGCCCTGCTTTCGATCTTGAACCGATATTGCAGCGTCCCTTTGGCCTGCTCGATGGAGTTGTTCACCACGTGGCCGTGAACCTGCAGCCGTTTGGCACGCAAGGTGTCTGGAGCGGCCATCACCTCGTCGACGTGCTTGTAATATTCGGCGCCCTCTTTCATGGATCGGGAGAGCAAGAACCCCACCGCTCCCGTCACCGCCACCACCGACAGAACGATCTTCCAGGCGGCACCGCGCGCCGGCGTCCGCTCATCGACAACAGGGGGCATGAACGAAGGTTAGCAGCCTGTGGGCAAAAGTCTCCCACCGCCGTCTTGCGGCATTCACGGCTGCCGCGTGACGCCCGGGGCGCGCCCGGCCCGCCTTGCCGATCGTTGTCACGATTTTCTGCCGGCGATTTCGTGGAAATACCTACAAAACATCTCCATGCCCCCAGAGGCTTGCGTCCAGTCGAAATTTTCATTGATGGCGTGGTAACCGTGCTCCGGCAGCGAAAGGCCCAGAAAGATCACCGGCGCCCGTAACAGCTTGCGCATGGTCAGCACCGCGCCGATGGAGCCGCCTTCCCGGGTGAACCCCGGCTCTTTTCCGAAGGTGTCGCGCATCGCCACCACGCCGGCAGCGTTGTAGGGGCCGCCGAGCGGGGCGAGATAAGGACTGAGTGAAGCCTCGTGTTCCACCTTGGCGTCGGGCAGGCGCTTCTTGATGAAGGCCTTGATGAGCTTGAACACCGCCGCGGGACGTTGGTGCGGCACCAGGCGCGTGGACAGCTTGGCCTGGGCGCGGTGGGGAACGATGGTCTTGATGCCCGGCCCCGAGTATCCGCCCACGATGCCGTGCACTTCGAACGTGGGCAGTGCCATGATTGACTCCATCACCGCCAGATCGCTGCCGTGGGGGCGCAGGCTGGACAACTCGTGCGCCGCCTTGAACCGGCGCGCCGAGAAGCCGGCGCGCGCGAATCCCTTCTTCTCGGCGGCGGTCAGCTTCAACACGTCGTCATAGAAACCGGGGATCTTCACCCGCCCCGTGCGCGCGTCCATGCACTCGGAGAGCAACGCCGCCA
>JBDSME010000726.1:0-3186 GCA_039916065.1 Polyangia bacterium | reverse complement strand
ACCACAACCTGTTCACCGCTTTGAAGATGCAGAAGGTGATCATTTCGCTGTTGCTGGTGCTCATCATCCTGGTGGCGGCCTTCAACATCATCGCGTCGCTGACCATGATCGTGCTGTCCAAGGTTCGGGAGATTGCCATCATGAAATCGATGGGGGCCCCGTCGGCCATGCTGGCACGACTGTTTCTGGTGGCGGGCACCAGCGTGGGTGGTGTCGGCACCGTCTTGGGGATAGCGTGCGGCCTCATGGTGTGCGGCCTGGCGCAACTGTACGGCTATCCGCTGGATCCCAAGGTGTATCTCATCGGCCGCCTGCCGGTGGACATCGCTCCACGAGAGATCGTGGCGGTGGCCGCCGCGACCCTGGCTATCTGCGTGGTGGCGACGCTCTACCCGTCGTTGCGGGCCAGTCGCATGCGGGCGGTGGATGGCCTTCGCTACAACTAAACCGACCACAACAGGAGACCCGATGACGATGAGAGATCTGCACAGCAGGACTTCGGTGCGCCGGACGGCAGGCGCGTTCTTGATGGGCGCGCTGGCGGTGTCACTGGGAGCGGGCACCGCCGCGGGCAAGGACCGTGAGGCCGGCGGCGGTAACGGCGGGAGCTCCGGCACGGCGGGCGGTAAGGACAAGGCGGCTGCCGCCATCGCCCCAATTGGGGGAATCGAAAAGGTGAAGTGGGGGCAGGCGGACGGAAAGGAAGTCGACCTGTACACGCTCACCAACAAGCACGGGCTCGTCGCCAAGATCACCAACTACGGCGCGATCCTGGTGGAGCTGCACGTCCCCGACAAGAAGGGCAACATGGCCGATATCGCCTTCGGCTATGACAGCCTGGCCGACTACGTCAAGAAGACGCCCTACTTCGGGGCCACCGTTGGTCGTGTGGCGAACCGCATCGCGAACGCCACCTTCGACCTGGACGGAAAGACGTACAAGTTGGCGGCCAACAACGGCGCCCATCACTTACACGGGGGAAAGAAGGGCTGGGACAAGGTGGTTTGGGACGCCGAAGCGATCGACACCCCGAAGGGTCCGTCGCTGAAACTGACCTACGTCTCCAAGGACGGCGAAGAAGGCTATCCCGGAACGGTGACCGCCACGACCGTCTACACCTTGACCAGTGCGAATGAGCTCGCCGTGGATATGACGGCCACCACGGACACGACAACCATCGTCAACATGGCGCACCACACCTACTTCAACCTGAACGGCGCCCCCGACAGCGACATCAAGGGGCACCTGCTGACGTTGCATGCCGACAAGTACACGCCCGGAGCGCCGCCCGATGGCAAGGTGGTGGCGGTCGCCGGAACGCCGTTTGATTTCCGGAAGCCCAAGGCGATCGGCAAGGACCTGCTGGCGGCGGGATCGCCGGGCAATGGCGCTCCCATCGGTTACGACTCCAACTGGATTGTGAACGGCAACCCTAACAAGATGCGACCGGTGGCCCGGGTGGAAGACCCCGCGTCAGGGCGCGTGATGACCATCTCCGCGAATCAGCCGGGCGTGCAGTTCTACGCCGGCATCTTCCTCGATGGCAGCACCAAAGGAAAAGGCCGCACCCATCCCCAGTACGGCGCCTTCTGCCTGGAGACGCAGAAGTTCCCCAATGCCATCAACGTGCCGACCTGGCGGGACCAGGTCATCCTCAAGCCCGGGCAGACCTACAAGCACAACATGATTCACAAATTCAGCACGAAGTAGCGCGCCAACGCGCCTTCGGCGCTCGCGGGAAGGGGCGGCCCCTCCCCGCGGGCCCCTCCCGTCGGATTTGACGTCGGGGCCGGCGCGGCAAAGCCGCGCCTCCCTCTCCTTGGACGCACTCCCAGAGCTCGCTCTGGCGCCTCCTTCGCCTGAGGGCTTGTTTACGGGCGAGGGGCTTCGCGAGCGAAGGTGGCGGTGGGAGCCGCGGCGGCTCCGGCGGCGGGATTGCTCCCCGCCTTGGCGGCGTCGTACTTCGACGGGCACTTGGCCATGATCCCGTCGGGGACGACCTGCAGGACGTTGTCCGCCCCGATGGTGCCCTTGGCCACCACCTCGGCCCCCGACTTGAAGGTGTCGGGCACCAGGCCCGTGTAGTTGGCGCTGATCACGGCCGGCGCACGCGGCGCTTTGCTCTCGATCTTGAACCGATATTGCAGCGTCCCCTTGGCCTGCTCGATGGAGTCGTTCACCACATGGCCGTGAACCTGTAGCCGTTTGGCACGAAGAGTGTCTGGAGCGGCCATCACCTCGTCGACGTGCTTGTAATACTCGGCGCCCTCTTTCATGGACCGAGAGAGCAGGAACCCCACCGCTCCCGTCACCACCACCACCGACAGAACGATCTTCCAGGCGGCGCCACGCGCGGGGGTCGGCTCATCGACAACAGGGGGCATGACCAAAGGTTAGCAGCCCCTGGACAAATGTCTCCCGTCGCCGTCTTGCGGCATTCACGGCCGCCGCGTGACGCCCGGGGCGCGCGCCGGCCCTGCGTTGTCGATCATGAATCTCACGATTTTCTGCCGGCGATTTCGTGGAAATACCTACAAAACATCTCCATGCCCCCAGAGGCTTGCGTCCAGTCGAAATTTTCATTGATGGCGTGGTAACCGTGCTCCGGCAGCGACAGGCCCAGAAAGATCACCGGCGCCCGTAACAGCTTGCGCATGGTCAGCACCGCGCCGATGGAGCCGCCTTCCCGGGTGAACCCCGGCTCTTTTCCGAAGGTGTCGCGCATCGCCACCACGCCAGCAGCGTTGTAGGGGCCGCCGAGCGGGGCGAGATACGGACTGAGTGAAGCCTCGTGTTCGACCTTGGCGTCGGGCAGGCGCTTCTTGATGAAAGCCTTGATGAGCTTGAACACCGCGGCGGGACGTTGGTGCGGCACCAGGCGCGTGGACAGCTTGGCCTGGGCGCGGTGGGGAACGATGGTCTTGATGCCCGGCCCCGAGTAACCGCCCACGATGCCATGCACCTCGAACGTGGGCAGGGCCATGATTGACTCCATCACCGCCAGATCGCTGCCGTGGGGGCGCAGGCTGGACAACTCGTGCGCCGCCTTGAACCGGCGTGCCGAGAAGCCGGCGCGCGCGAATCCCTTCTTCTCGGCGGCGGTCAGCTTCAACACGTCGTCATAGAAACCGGGGATCTTCACCCGCCCCGTGCGCGCGTCCATGCACTCGGAGAGCAACGCCGCCA
>JBDSME010000725.1:0-2742 GCA_039916065.1 Polyangia bacterium | reverse complement strand
TGTCGGTGTCGCTACCACCGCCATCGGCCATTCCGAAGCGCTTCGATTGGTCCGCGCACGCAGCCGCCGCCAGGGCGCACAGAGCGCTAGACAGGAAGACGAATCCGAAACGCCTGTTCAACATGTGTAGTCCGGTCGAGGCAAGTTTCGCGCCGAGCGGAACACCCCGCAACGCTCACGCTTTCGCGCGTCGCCAGACCCCTGCCATCAGATTCCTGAGAGGCGAGTCATTCTCGGTCTACCCACACCCGATCGCCGACAGCAGCCCCACCAGCAACGAGAGCCGGACCACCAAGCTGATTGAGCTGTTAACCAGCACCCGAACAGGAATTCTGCCCATGCTCGCCGACATTGCATGGGCTGTGCCGAGGTCCGCGCCCGCTGTCGGCCATGTATCCACGCGCGAACAGGCGAAGTGCCGGGGACTTCCTGGCGCCGACGTTGACCGCCTGTGCCGGGATTTCACCACGGCACGACGCGAATTGCCGGATTTGGTCACGCGCGTCGGACTGAGGTCCGCACCCCTCACCCCTCGTCGTCACCAAGTCCGGTCCGGTTGGTGGCAAGACGACGCCGCGAGAATCGCGATTGCCCATGGCTCGACGCCCCGGATCGGTTTGCCGTACACTCCGGGCGTGATTGACATCAGGTTGTTGCGTGAAAAGCCAGAAGAGGTGCGGGCTGGTTTCCAGCGCCTGGGCGCCACCGTCGATCTGGACGGAGTGCTGGCTCTGGACGCCCGGTTGCGAGATCTCAAGAACGAATCGCAGACGCTGCAGGCGGAACAGAACCGCCTCTCCAAGGAGATTGGCCGTGCCGCCGCCGGCGAGGAACGAGAGAAGGCCAAGGCCGCCGGGATGGCGCTGAAGGGCAAGATCGAGGCGCTGTCGGGCGCGCTGTCCGCCGCCGAGGCTGAGCTGGACGAGAAGATGCTGGAGTTGCCGAACCTGCCGCACCCCGCGGTCCCGGTCGGCAAGGACGACAGCGAGAACGTTGTGGTACGCGAGGAGGGGGCGAAGCGCAACTTCGACTTCGCGCCCCAGCCCCACTGGGACCTCGGAACCAAGCACGGAATCATCGACTTCGAGCGCGGCGTGAAGATCTCCGGTTCGCGGTTCTATGTGCTGAAGAGCTGGGGCGCCAAGCTGCAGCGCGCCCTCATCACTTACATGCTGGACATGCACACCGAGAAGCACGGCTACACCGAGATCTACCCGCCCTACATGGTGAAGCGCGAAGCCCTGGTGGGGACCGGGAACTTGCCCAAGTTCGGCGAGAACCTGTACCGCGACGCCGAGGAGGACCTGTGGTTCATCCCCACCGCCGAGGTGCCGGTCACCAATCTCTATCGCGACGAAATTCTGGAGCAGGCGGCGCTCCCCGTCCGCCACGTGGCCTTCACCGCTTGCTTTCGCCGGGAGCAGATGGCGGCGGGGCGCGATACCCGCGGCATCAAGCGCGGTCATCAGTTCGACAAGGTCGAGCTGGTGAAGTTCGTGCATCCGGACAGCTCCATGGACGAGCTCACCGGGCTCCTCTCGGACGCCGAGGATGTCCTGAAAGGGCTGGAGTTGCCCTACCGCGTGGTTCAGATGTGCACGGGCGACCTTTCGTTCTCGGCGATGGCGAAGTTTGACCTGGAGCTATGGGCCCCGGGGCAGAACGAATGGCTGGAGGTGAGCTCGTGCTCGAACTTCGGCGATTTTCAGGCGCGGCGCACGCGCATCCGTTTTCGTGACGGAGCCGAGAAGGGCAAGAACCGGTTCGTGCACACCATCAACGGGTCGGGACTGGCGTTGCCGCGCACGTTGATCGGCGTTCTTGAGACCTACCAGCGCGCCGACGGCCGCGTCGATGTGCCGGCGGTCCTGCGCCCCTACTTCGGTGGGGTCACGGTCCTCGGGTCAACGTAAAGCCCAAAAAAATGCGGCTGCGGCGGACCTTCGGCGTTACCGTAGGAACAGCCGATGGAACGCAAGACGTTGGTGGTGGCGGTCGTTCTGTGTGGGGTCGCCGGCTTGGCGCTTGGCATGGCGGTCCTGTTCGCCGGCGGACCGCCCGCGGCGCCACCGCGCCCCCACCTCACCCCCGCGCCGGCCCCTACGAGCGCCGAGATGAAGTACTCGCCCACGCTCTACCGTGCCCTGATCGAACAGGACGCCAGGGCTCTGGGGGTGCCGGCTCCCACCCCCGCCGAGATCTCGGCGGTCTTCCCCTACGCCGACGAGCTCCCGGCGCCCCGCCGCTTGAAGGCCGGCGCCACCGTCCGCACCGGCCGCCTCGCCGTTTCGCTCGTTGTCCGCCGCGAGGCCGGGGCCGTCGAGGGGCAGTCCTTTCGTGCCGATCACCTGGTGTTGAAAATCGAGAACCTCACCGGCCATCACCTGGCCTACCGGGTGACCACGCAGGTGGCCGATCCCGCCCGTTGTGATTCGAAGGGGACCATTCCCCACGACGCCATTGCGCTGCGCCCCCATGAAACGATATTCCGCACGGAGTGCCTGTTCCAGAAGACCGCCGACCTGGAGCTGAGGCGCGTGGAGGTGCTGCAGCTTCCGCCGCTGTCCTACTTTTACGTGTCGCGGCTGGCCCCCAGCCTGGTCCTTTATGACAGCCGCGCCACCGCCGGCCACACCATCCCCAAGGGCGAGGTTTGCCCCCAGACCTTCTCGTGGCGCGAAGTGCGCGACGGGGCCGCCCGCGGGGAAATCGAATGGCGCGACATCATCGACTTTTACGCCC
>JBDSME010000724.1:0-2643 GCA_039916065.1 Polyangia bacterium | reverse complement strand
CAAGCTAACGGGGCGCCTGGCACCCGACTCGTTGCGAGCTAATGATGACATCGTCGATCCAGTAGTCCGCGGGGATGGGATCAGGCTGGTAGCCCTCCAGGCCCATGATAAAGACCTCGATGTTGATAGGATCCCAGCTGGGAGAGGTCGCCCCGTGACTTGCGCCCCCCGCCGGCGACAGCGACAGTTCCCTCATATCGAGCCAGATGTGAGGGACGACCTTCCCGACACCGCCGGTCTTGTCGATCTCGAATTCCCAGCAGATCCATCGGTTCCTGTTCGCGCTGTCGTTCAGCTTTGTGCCGGCGCTGCGCTGTAAAACCGTGTTGACCTTCTCGATCGCCGTGCCGTTGTAGGTGGCAAACGAATAAGACGATTCGGGGCTGCCCAGGGCGGCCCCGGCGGTGGTGCCGAGGCGCATGAGACGGGTGTGGACGCCCGAACTCGCGGGATAGCTGGCGGTGTACATCATGAAGCGGACCCACACGGTCTTGCTACCGATCACCATGGGCGTCGCTATGTTTGCGCGATCTCCTTGGAATCCGTTCATCATGCCGGTCACGTGCACGGACTTCTGACCGGAGAACGACTTGGTGGTGTCGACGGTGATTTTCCCGTTGCCAAGGGTGTCGGGCACCCATGGCGCCCCCGGCGCCGCCCCTGCCATCTGAGTCTCGAATCCCTCGCACAGGAATGCGCCCGCGGGACAACCGGGGCCGCTGGCTCCTCCGGCAGCGGTTCCACCCGTCGCGGTTCCACCCGTCGCGGTTCCCGGGATTCCCCTCCCCGCCGAGCCGCCCGCGCCTCCCGTCTCGCCGCTTCCCCGACCACCTGTTCCCGTGCCGCCGCCCGAGTCTCCTGCGGGTCCACCCAGGCCGCCACTCGCGGTGCCTCCACTGCCCGGCGCCCCGCCGGTTTGGTCTGTCCCGCCTGTTCCTGCCCCCCCCGTCCCTCCGTGGACACCCGCACCGCCGGCGCCGTCAGGAAAATCTGACTGAATAGTCGAGCCACAACCCGCATACGTCAGGAATATTGTGGCCAGGGCCGCGCGGCTAGAAGGCTTCATGCGAATGACCTCATGTCACGGGGGGCCGTTCCGCTTCAGCCGACCTCAGTCCTCTAACGCACAATGACGTGAACGTCTCCGGTTGTTGCCGCATTCGCGGGTTCCTGTGTCTCCTCACCCACCGACGGTGGACGGCCTCATCGTTCGAGCGTATCCCAGAAGTCGCATTCGTCGCGCTTGAGCCCGGCTTGCGGCTCGGAAACCAGGTCCAGCTTCAGGAAGGGATCGCTGTCAGATGCGTAGCGGGGCCAGGGTAGGTCGTCGCCGCTCGGGTCGCCGGAACGCGCGAATCGCCCCCAGGTTTGCATGAGCATTGCCGAAAAGGGCTCCTCGCGCTTGCTGAGAACGATGTCCCGGAAGGGGTTGGCCCACAGTAAGAACAGCTCGATGGAATGGGTGGCGCCGAGAGAATGAGGACGGGGCGCATCGAGCGCGTGGGTCCACTGATAGAGGTACGTGGGGAGTCCTTGCGCGGTGAACGTCCGGGCCACGCGGCGCGCGCCGCAGGCGAAAATGCCGTCGGTAACGATGTCAGTCAAAGCTTGCTTCGGTGGCAGCCGGCTATAGCGAGCTGATGCTGAAGGGATCGCCGTCTCGCCGAACGAATCGCCGACGAAATCCGCGATGTCCGCCGCGGTGACGGTATCGAGGTAGACGGTGTGGGCCACCCCTTCGTCACGGTTCCAACCGATCAGCAGAGGCACCTGGGCGAAGTCTCCTGCCCGCATCGCGGTCAAAGGCACGCGGGGCAGCTCGACGCCGTCGATCACCGGGCCCCACCAGACGCCCGGGTGCAGTATGAAGGAGCGCTTGTGGGGCAGGGCTGCCAACAGCTTGTCGGCCCTCTGCGCGCGCAGGCAGTCGAGCACGCCGGGCCCGGTGCAACCGACGGCGGCGGCAAGCGCCTCGCCTTGCTTCTCGGCTTTCCCTGGTTCGAAGTACAGGGCGTCGGAACAGGCGCCGCTCTGGATGATGGCGCGCGAGAACAACCCCCGGCTGCCCGGCGCTGTGAGCTGCGTACAGACGCTCCACGCCCCGGCCGACTGCCCCGCTATGGTGACGCGCGCCGGATCGCCGCCGAACGCGGCGATGTTGCGCTGGACCCACCGCAGCGCCGCGCGCTGATCGAGCAGGCCAAACGAGGGAGAGGCCGCTCGGCCTTCCTCGCGCGCGAGAGCGCGGTGGGACAAAAAGCCGAGCGGTCCCAGCCGATAGTTGATCGTGACCACCACCATGCCGGCGCCCGTCGCCAGTCGGGCTCCGTCATTGAAATCGTCCCCGCCGCTGCCCTGAAAGAAGGCCCCTCCGTGAATCCACACCAGGACAGGCAGTTTCGTATTGCGCGCCGCCATGGGCGCCCAAACATTCAGGTTCAAGCAATCCTCGGAGGTGGCGCGCAGGAAGCCGCCCTCGGTCACCTGTGGACACGCAGCCCCTTTTTTTGTCGCGTCCCGCGGCGCGCGCCAAGGCGGCGGGGCGATCGGCGGACGCCAGCGCAGAGGCCCGACGGGAGGCGCGGCGTATGGGATCCCAAGGAAGGTCCAGACCGCTGATTCCATTTTTCCGATCACGGGGCC
>JBDSME010000723.1:0-8563 GCA_039916065.1 Polyangia bacterium | reverse complement strand
GAAGCGCCCGTCGCCGGATCCAGCTGCGCCTCCGCGGGCGCGGCTCGCAAGGTCGCCTCCAGTGCAACGGGCGCGGCCTCGCGGTCGCCCGCCGTCAGCGCGGTCCCCCCGACGTGGGGGAGCGCGCGCCGGCTACAAGCCGCCCCCAGCCAGGCGGCGGCCGCCAGCCCCCCCTCCATGACGTGTCTCCTCGATGGTCGTGGGTCTCCCACCGCGCTTACCCCTCGAGGTCCCAGCTCATGGCGTGGTCGCTTCGTGCATCAGTCTCATTCCCTCCGCCATCTTCTGCAGCCTGACGACGGTGGCGGCATCTGGCGACGTCATGGTGATGATGACGCCCTTGTCGATCTTCTTCACCTCAACTTTCGTGGCCGCCCCGCCCATCATCAAGGGACACATGCCGCCACCCATCATCATCCCATGGTCATCGGCGCCACCGTGGCCATGGCCCATCATCCCGCCGCCCTTCATCATCCCGTGGTCCATGCCGGCACCCATCTGGCCGGTCGCCCCGCCCATACCCGCCGCTTTCGGCGTGCTGGCCGGGTGGTGAGACGCGTGATCGGCGGTACCCGCGGCGGGCACCTGCGCCAGTGCAAAGCCACCGCCCACGACTGCCGCGAGCAGCGCGGTGGCAAAAAAGAATCGAAGGGACTTTTTCATCGTGATCTCCTGTTGACGTTGTGCGTGCTGGTGGCGCATGCGCGTGCAACACGGGTGCCGCAGTGTCGGAGGCGCCGGTCCGCGGTCCTCCGTGGGGGCCCGCGCAACCAATGCGCCGAAGTGGGGCGCGGCGCAACAATTGCGGCAACGCCCCTCGAACGCGCGGGCGGATCGGATTGTCCGACGGTCGATTTGACAGGCCCGCGCCCATGACGGACCTTTAGGGACATGGTTCGTCGGCAATTCTCCGCGATGCGGCAGGTGGTGGCGCTGGCGCCACTGCTCCTGCTGGCGGTGTATGTGCCGGGCCAGATGATGTTGCGCTGTCGAATGGATGGCGTGATCCGCGCAACCTGCTGCTGTCCGGTTGCCGAGGACGATCAGCGGTCGCCGCCGGCCGAGTACGGCTTGAAGGCGCCGGATTGCTGTGAACATCAGCTGTCGGCCAGCGCGCGGCAACCGGTGGAGCCTGCTTCAACCACTGCCGCGCGTATCGCCGCGCCGCCGCTGTCGGGGACTCTCGCTTTCGGCGCTGCCCCGCTTTCGCTGGATGGTGAGCCGGCGCGCGCACATCGCGCCTGGCGGGCCAACGGTCCTCCCGGCGACGCCGGGCCCGCACTGGTTCTTCTGAAGCACGCGTTCTTGATCTGAGAGTCAGGTCACGTCGCCCGCGACCTGTCGCGGCCGCGGCTGACGACCACCACGACGGATCGAATCCCGTCCGTGACGTGGCGGTGTTCAGGCCTGTTCTCGGAGATGTCTGGCCTCCGGGGCGCCGCAGCACCGCTTGAGTGCGCCGACAGGGCGCCGGTGAGGGTGATCGCGTGGCGGTCCTTGCGATCCGTTCGCCTTCGCCATCGCCTTCCTTCCCTTCCACTTTTTTCGCCAGAGATCTTTGCTGTGCAGGAGCCGCTCGCCATGAGATTCGCAGGTCGATGTTCCGTTCGCGTACTGACTTACCTATGTCTGGCGTCGCTGAGCTCGTCGCGCGCGCACGCGCAGTCGAACGCAGCCGCCGATGAGGCAGAGCTGGCCAGGAACGCCCGTCTCGACACCATCATGCGCCTCGCTCTGGAGCGCAACCCCGACCTGGCGGAGACGCGCGCGCGCGCCGGCGCGGCCCAGGCGCGGAGTCAGGCGGCCTCCCGGCTGCCGGATCTGGAAGCGAAGTACGAGCAGTGGGGGGTTCCGCTGTCGCGTCCCTTCGCGCTCGATCGGTCCGACACGCTGATGGTGGGCGTACGCCAGACCTTCCCTGCCTGGGGCTCGCTGGAGGCGCGGGGGCGCGCCGCCGCGGAGGATGCCGGCAGCTCACAGGACGCCAGCCGCGCCCGGCGCCAGGAGCTGACCGCCCAGGTGAGAAGAGCCTTCGCCGCGTACTACATGGCGGACCAGGAGTTGCGCCTCCATCGCGAGCACGTGGCGCTCACCGGGCGCACGCTGGAGCTGGTGCGGTTGAACCAGCGCACCGGGCACGCAGGGGTGCAGGACATCTTGCGCCTGCAACTCGAGCTGACGCGGCTTCACACCGACGTGGCGCGCATCGAACGAGAGGAGCGTTCCAGCCGCGCCTTGCTGAACGTGTTGATGAACCGCCCGCCCCACGTACCCCTGGGCCCGCCAGAAGCTCTGGCGATACCTCCGGTAACGGACCTGAACACCCTCGCGGGAGCCTTGGAAGGAAGATTGGACCGAAGCCGACCGGAGATCGGCGCCGCCGAGCGCGCCATCCGACGGAGCGAGGCCCTGCTTGAAGCGACCCGCCGATCCGCGCGGTTCCCCAGCGTCACGCTTGGTGTCGACTACTGGTACATGCCCATGGCGGAAACCCGCCACGGCTACGGGGCGATGGTGGGCATCAATCTGCCCTGGCTGTCCGGCCGCCACCGCGACGAGGAGCGCGAGGCGGAGCAGATGGTGAAGGCGGAGCAACAGGTTCTGCAGTCCACGCGCAACTCCGTCCGGTACCAGCTGCTGGATGCCTCCGCGCGCCTGGATTCGGCGCGCCAGTCATTCACCACCATCGACGAGGACCTGCTGTCGCAGGCGCGGCGAAACCTGGACGCTGCCCAGTCTGCTTACGCCGCTGGGCAGGGCGACGCAGTGGGCCTGCTGGATGCGCTGCGGGCGTATCTGCAGGTTCGTATCGAACGGGTGCGCGCCCTGGCGGAGCTGGCGAACAGCCAGGCAGACCTGGAACGCGCGGCCGGGGTCCTGACCGTCGAAGGAGGGGGCCGATGAACGAGCCGCAGCCATCCGTGATCAACAGTCCGGGCGCGCCAGGCGCCGCCCCCGAAACCGCGGGACCACCGCGCGGGACCAGGACGATGGCCATCGTACGCTGGGTGCTGGTGGTGTTGACGGCCGGGCTCGCCCTGGCGTCGATCCTCAGCTACGCCGGCGTGAACATCGCGGGGAAGCCCGCGGCAACGGCCGCCCGGCTGTACCAGTGTCCGATGCATCCGTCGGTCGTTCAGGATCACCCGGGCGAGTGCCCCATCTGTGGCATGACGCTGGTCCCGAAGACGAGCGGCACGGGAAGGTCACCGGGCTCCGCGGCGGCTCCCGACGCGGCAGGCAGTCAATCCACCGCGGGACTTTCGCCCATCGAGCTTGCCCCCGACCGCATTCAGCTGATCGGGATGCGAACGGCACCGGTCAAGCGCGAGCCTGTGGGCGGCGAGCTGCGCACGGTGGGCGTGGTCGCCGCGGACGAGCGGGGGCTGGCCCAGGTGAACACCCGGTTTTCGGGGTGGGTGCAGAAGCTGCTGGTCTCCGAAACCGGGCAACGGGTGCGGCGCGGCCAGATCCTGGCGACCGTCTACAGTCCCGACGTTCTGCGTGCGCAGCAGGAACTGCTGGTGGCGCGGGGGTGGAACGGTCCCGGGGCGGTGAGCACGGGCCACCAAGCAGCGCCCTCAGCAGCAGACACGCTGGCCACGGCCGGTCTGGAGGAAAATGCGCGGCACCGCCTGGAGCTGCTCGGCATCTCCGGCCGCGAGATCGACGACATCTTGCGAACCGGAAAGGCAATCGACGCGATCGCCATCCGGTCACCGGTGGACGGCTACGTGGTGGGCAAGAACGCGGTGGCCGGGGTGGCGGTACAGCCGGGGACGGTGCTGTTCGAAGTGGCGGACCTGTCGCGGGTCTGGGTGACGGCGGAGATCTACGAGATGGACGTCTCGCGGCTACGGGTGGGGCAGAAGGCGCGGCTGGAGCTGGCCTCCTTCCCCGGGGAAATTCACGTCGGCAAGGTGCAGTTCATCCATCCGGTGGTCGACCCGGTCACGCGCACCTTGCGCGTGCGGCTGGAATTCAAGAACCGCACCGATCGCAACGGCCCGCGGCTGCGGCCGGGCATGTACGGGACGGTGTTCCTTTCGCAATCCGATCGGGACCTGCCCGCGCTCACCGGACTGATGGTTCCCGCCGAAGCGGTGGTGGACACCGGAGACGCTCACTATCTTTTCGTCAGCAAGGGCAACGGTCGGTTCGAACCCCGAACGGTGAAGCTCGGCGCACGCCTGAAGGACCGGGTGGAGATCCTGAGCGGCGTCGCGGAAGGCGAGACGGTGGTGACCACCGGCAACTTCCTGATTGATTCGGAGAGTCGCCTGCGCGCCGCCATCGAAGGCCAGACGACCTCGACATCGACATCGCGGTCGCCGTCACCGTCGCCGGCGCCCGCCCCGTCGCCCGCCCCGTCGCCCGCCCCCCCGAAGGCGGGGCCTTGAGGACCTTCCGACATGGTTGAAAAAATAATCGAGCTTTGCGCCCGCAACCGTTTGCTGGTGCTGCTGGGCGTCTGCTTCGCCCTGATCGGCGCGGCGGTGGCAATCAAGCACATCAAGGTCGACGCCATCCCGGATCTCTCCGATCCCCAGGTGATCGTGTTCACCGAATGGATGGGCCGGAGCCCCACGCTGGTGGAGGACCAGGTCACCTACCCGGTGGTCGCGAAGCTGATCGGTACCCCGCACGTCAAGGACGTCCGCGGGTTTTCCATGTTCGGCATGTCGTTCGTGTACGCGATCTTCGAGGAGGGAACAGACATCTACTGGGCGCGCAGCCGCGTGCTCGAATACATGAACGGGCTGCGTGGCTCCTTGCCGGAAGGGGCCACCCCCACCCTCGGTCCGGATGCCACCGGGATCGGCTGGGTGTTCCAGTACGCCCTGACCGACAAGACGGGAAGGCACGGGCTGGATGAGCTGCGGACGTTTCAGGACTTCACGCTGCGCTACGCGCTGGGCAGCGTGGCGGGAGTGGCGGAGGTGGCCAGCGTCGGCGGTTATCAGAAGCAGTACCAGGTCACGGTCGATCCCAATCGCTTGCGCGCCTACGGCGTGACCCTGACCGAGGTCATCGACGCCATCCGGCAGTCGAACAACGACGTGGGCGGGCGCATCCTGGAATTTTCGGGCAGGGAGTACTACGTCCGCGGACGCGGCTACATCAAGGATCTGGCGTCGATCGAGAAGATCGCCATCCGGGCCAGCGGGCGCGGGGGAACGCCCCTGCTGGTGCGCGATCTGGCCACGGTGCGCTTCGGACCGGACATCCGCCGCGGCCTGCTCGAGTGGAACGGCGAGGGCGAGGCCGTGGGCGGTATCGTGGTGATGCGCTACGGAGAGAATGCGGTTGACGTGATCGCACGGGTGAAGCGGAAGTTCGCCGAGCTCAAGCCCAGCTTCCCGGAGGGCGTGGAAATGACCATCGCCTACGACCGGTCGGGACTGATCCAGCGTTCGGTGGACACCCTCAAGCACGCGCTGCTGGAAGAGGGACTGACGGTGAGCGTGATCATCATCCTGTTCCTGTTGCATCTGCGCAGCTCGATGCTGCCCATTCTCTCGCTGCCCATCAGCGTGGCTCTCTCCTTCATCCCCATGTACCTGCTGGACATCCCCTCGACCATCATGAGCCTGGGAGGTATCGCCATCGCGCTCGGTGCCACCGTGGATGCCGAGATCGTGATGATCGAGGCGTCGCACAAGAAGCTGGAGCAGGCGCCGCCGGGAGCGGATCGCCACAAGCTGCTGGCGGAGGCGGCCCGGGAAGTCACCCCCGCCATCTTCTTCTCGCTGCTGATCATCGCCGTGGCGTTCTTGCCGGTGTTCACCCTGACCGGACAGGCGGGGCGCCTCTTCAAGCCCCTGGCCTACACCAAGACCTTCGTGATGCTGATCTCGGCGCTGCTGTCCATAACCTTCGCGCCGGCGCTGCGCGACCTCCTGATTCGTGGAAACATCCGCCCCGAGAAGAACCACCCGGTGTCGCGGTTCATCAAGCGGCTGTACGAGCCGTTCGTGTACGTGGCGTTGCGGCGGCCCAAATCCACCATCGCGCTGGGGCTGTTTGCCATGGCTTCCGCCGTGCCGCTGGGTCTGCGGCTGGGGAACGAGTTCATGCCTCCCCTCAACGAAGGTGACCTGCTGTACATGCCCATCACCTTCCCCAACATTTCAATCGAGGAGGCGAAGCGACAACTGCAGTACCAGGACCGCATGCTGCGTTCGTTCCCCGAGGTGGACACGGTATTCGGAAAGGTCGGCCGCGCCGAGAGCGCCACCGATCCGGCGCCCATCACCATGGTCGAGACCACCGTGCGGTTGAAGCCGCCCGGCGAATGGCGGAAGAGGCACCACCAGCGCTGGTACTCCGGGTGGGCGCCGCGATGGCTGCGGCCCGCGTTGCAGCCCTTGTGGCCCGAAGAGAAGGCGCAGACCTGGGAAGAGCTCACCACCGAGATGAACGGGAAGATGCAGTTCCCGGGATGGACCAACGCCTGGACCATGCCCATCAAGACGCGCGTCGACATGTTGACCACCGGCGTGCGCACGCCCATCGGGATCAAGGTCTTCGGCACCGATCTGAACGAGGTGGAACGGGTGGGCGTGGCCCTGGAGCATCTCATCGCCCCCATCACAGGGACGCGCAGCGTGCTTTACGAGCGCAACCTGGGGGGGCTGTACCTGGACATCATTCCCAAGGCCGACGAACTGGCCCGCTATGGATTGCGCGTTGGCGACGTGGAGCAGGTGATCGAGAGCGCGATCGGAGGGACCCCCATCGGATTGACCATCGAAGGACGCAACCGGTTCTCCATCAACGTGCGATACCCGCAAGATCTGCGCAGCGACATCGAATCGCTGGCCCGCGTGCTGATCCCCATCGGCGCAGCACCCGGCGCGGGCAGCGGAGCCCCCGGTGACGCAGCGGCTGGGGGGCAAGCTTTCGTCCCACTGGGTCAGGTCGCCGACATCAAGGTCGCGGGCGGCCCCCCCATGGTGCGCGACGAGGCGGGCCTGCTGGTGGGCTACGTCTACGTGGATATCGACCAGGGCCAGCGCGACCTCGGCGGCTACGTCAACGAAGCCAAGGAGGTGGTGGCGCGCGCGATGGCCAGCGGCGATCTGAAGCTGCCGGGGGGCTACTACCTGAAGTGGACCGGCCAGTACGAACAGCTCGCCGAGATGCTGGCCCGCATGAAGTTGGTGGTGCCGCTGACCATCCTGATCATCGTGCTGCTGCTGTTCTTGCAGTTCAGAAACTTCATCGAGGTCCTGATCATTCTGCTGTCGATCCCGTTCGCGCTGATCGGCAGCGTCTGGTTGATGTGGTTGCTCGACTACCGCCTGTCGACGGCGGTCTGGGTCGGCATCATCGCGCTGGTCGGCCTGGCGACGCAGACCGGCATCGTGATGATCGTCTACATCGATCACGCTTTTGCCCGACGCAAGGCCGCCGGGATGATCAACAACCTGGATGACATCATCGCCGCGCACATGGAGGGCACGGTGCAACGGGTGCGACCGAAGCTGATGACGGTATCCACCATGCTCATCGGCCTGGTGCCGCTGCTGTGGGCCGACACCTCAGGCGCCGACGTGATGAAGCGGATCGCGGCGCCGATGGTCGGTGGCTTGATGACCTCGGCCTTCCTGACCTTGGAGATAATCCCCGTGGTGGTCACCTACTGGCGCCTGGAGGAACTGCTCTGGGACCGCCTGCACGAGGCACATCAAGCCCTGTTGCGCCGGTTGCAGTTCGCCGCGTTGACCACCGCCGTCGGCGCCGCCGCCGCGGCCGCGCTGGCCCTGGCAAGCATCTACGTCACCTTCCCGGGGCGCGCCCTGATGGTCAGCGAACTCCTGGCCGGTTCGGTCTTCCTGGCGGGCATCGCCTTTTACATCCTGCAGCGACCAGCGGCGCGGCAGGCGATCTGGCCCCGTTGAACGCAGGAGGGACACTATCTGGGCAACTGGGCCCGGACGAACTCGAGCGACTTCGTGCTGCCGGCGGTGACCGGCGCGTCGGCGGGGATGGCGCGCAAGTGCCAGCGGACCGCTTCTTCGGTCGGCCCACCGGCAGATCTTCTGCTGGCAGGTCTGGGTGGCGGGGCAGGCCAGGCCGCAGCCGCCGCAGTTCTTGGAGTGCGGTGGCCATCCCGGGGACGACCGCATCGATCGACTTCGCCTCCGGCGCGACGGGCATCTATGGCCGTGGCGTAGACGTCGGTGCCGAGTTCTACACGGTGGGCCGGCTGTTCTTGTCGGGATCGATCGGCTGGCTGCGTGCGACCTGGCTGGGTCCTGACGTCGCAGCCCTCAACAAGCCCTCGGCCACAGGGCTGGTGACAAAGGTACTGACCACCGACGGCCTGAGTCTGAAGTTCGGCGTCGGATTCTAGTTTCGCGGCCTGTGCGTTCCGCCGCCGCTGATTCGACCGCAGGCTCGGCGTCGCGGTACCCTGCCGGCCATGGCGCGTGTCGGATTCATCGGTCTCGGCAAGATGGGCAGGGGCATGGCGGGACGCCTGCTCTCGCACGGACATGAGCTTCGTGTCTTCAACCGAACGGTGGCCAAGACCGATCCCTTGGTGCGGGAGGGCGCG
>JBDSME010000722.1:0-2694 GCA_039916065.1 Polyangia bacterium | reverse complement strand
CGGGGAGCGCGCCGCCCTGAACTTCATGCAACACCTGTCGGGCGTGGCCACGTTGACCCAGAGCTTCGTCGCGGCCGCCGAGGGGGCCAAGGTGCGCGTGACCGACACCAGGAAGACCACGCCTGGGCTGCGGGCACTAGAAAAATACGCCGTCCGCGTGGGCGGGGGGCACAACCACCGCTCCGACCTGTCGTCGGGGATCCTGATCAAGGACAACCATGTGGCCCTGGTGGGCTCGGTGCGCGAGGCCGTTCGGCGGGCCCGCGCCAACGCCACCCACAGCCTGCGCATAGAGGTCGAGGTCGATTCGATGAGCCAGCTGGACGAGGCGCTGGAGGCGGGCGCGGAGGCCGTCCTGCTGGACAACTTCGCCACGCGAGACATCGTGGACGCGGTGAAGCGAGTACGCGATCGCGCCCCGCGGACGCTGATCGAGGTGTCGGGGGGGGTGACGCTGGACCGCATGCACGAGCTGGCGAAGACCGGCGCCGACATCATTTCGGTCGGCTCGCTGACTCATTCCGCGCGGGCCGTCGACCTGTCCATGGAAATTCGGCCGGTGGTGGCTGGTCGCACGGCCGCTGCCGAACGCTAGCCGTCGGCGAGTCGGCGTGACGGAGGCGGACCAAGAGCTGGACCGAGACCTGGATGTCGCGGCCCTGGAGGCGCGGCTGACCACGACCTGGCTGGGGCGGCGGCACGTTCACGTGGCCCGCTGCGGGTCGACCAACGATCTGGCGGCGGCGGAAGCGCGAAAGGGAGCGGAAGAGGGGCTGCTCTTCACGGCGGACGAACAGAGCGGGGGGCGCGGTCGCCAGGGTAGGGTCTGGCACTCGCCGCCCGGGGCGAACCTGTACTTTTCGTTCCTGCTGCGTCCGAAGCGCCCGGCCGCCGAGATCCCCCCTTTGACTCTGCTGGTGGGCGGTGCGCTGGCCGAGGCGGTACGCGCCCTGGGCTTCACGCCCCGGGTGAAATGGCCGAACGACCTCTTGCTGACCGGGGACGACGGACGGCGGCGCAAGGTGGCCGGCATCCTCACCGAGGCGACAACGGAGGGCGAACGCATCGGCCACGTGGTGGTGGGCATCGGCCTCAACGTGAACGCCACGTCGGATGACTTTCCGGAGGCGCTGGCCGACAAGGCGACTTCCCTCCGCCTGATGCGTGGTGGGCCACGTCTGTCGCGCGTCGACGTGCTCGCCACCGCGCTGGAGGCGCTGGAGCGCGCCTACGAACAATTCCAGCAGCGCGGCATCCGCGCCGCCATCGAGCTGTGGGAATCCCACGCCGACCTGGGCAGCCCCTGCCGCGCCCAGGTGAGCGGCAGAGAAATTCGCGGCGTCATGGCCGGCGTCGACACCGACGGCGCCCTCCTGATCCAGGACCCCACCGGCACCCGCCACCGCGTCCTCTCCGGCGAGGTCCTCCCCGGCTGAACGGAAGGGCTCGCCGTCGCCTGAAAACGCCCTGGTCCCCCCGCCCCCCGTGCGATAGATCGTTGCGCGTGACTACATTGCAATCGGCGGTACTGGGCGCGGTCCAGGGGCTGACGGAGTTCCTTCCTATTTCTTCGACCGCGCACCTGCGCATCGTTCCGGCGTTGCTGGGTTGGTCCGATCCGGGAGCCTCGTTCACGGCGGTGTTGCAGCTGGGGACGCTGGCGGCGGTGATCGCGTTTTTTGCGCGCGACCTGGCGGAGATGACGCGTGGTTCTCTGGCGGCGTTGAGCAATCCCGCCCGCCGGCGAGACTTCCCGGCACGGCTGGCCGTCTATCTCATCGTCGGTACCTTGCCCGTGGTGGTGGCGGGCGTGCTGTTCAAGGACGCCATCCGGGGGGGGCTGCGCGCGCTGCCCGTGATCGCCACCGCCCTGATCGTCGTTGCCCTGGCGCTCGCGGTGGCGGAGCGGGTGGCTCGTCACCGCCGCGCACTGGAGGAGCTCGTCTTGAGGGACGCGCTGATCATCGGCTGCGCCCAGGCGCTGGCGCTCGTTCCCGGCGTGTCCCGCTCCGGAGTCACCATCCTGGCCGCCATGGCCATCGGGCTGCGCCGGGATGCGGCGGCGCGGTTTTCGTTTTTGCTGTCGATACCAGCGGTGGCGGGTGCCGCGATCTTCGAGATGAAACACGTGCTGCACTCCGATGTGGGGGCGCTGCCGCTCGTGGTGGGCCTGCTGGTCGCCGCCGTCACCGGTTACGCCAGCATCGCCTGGCTGCTGCGTTTTCTGCGCACACGCACCATGTATCCGTTCATCGGCTACCGCATCGCGCTCGGTCTGCTGATCTTCGGACTGCTCGCCGGCGGACTGCTGCAGGGCTAGCAAGCCGCCTTCCGGCCTCAGGATGTTGGCTTGTATCGCTTGGCAAGAAGACCGGTGGCCTTGCTGGGGTCGATATCCGCAATCAAGAGGCCTTCTCTGCCGTAGGGCTGGTAGGCAAGTAGGGTCCCGTCTGGATTGACGATCGCTGAAGTTGTGGGCGAACCCGCACTGGCATAGTTCGCCGTCGCGAAGTAGCAGGTGTTCTCGGCCGCCCGACACAGAAGGGCCTTTTCGTGGAAAGAGTTCTCCGGATCGCCGAACACCTCCGGTCGATATGAATCGGCCTCCGCCTCGTGGAACTGCTGATGAAAGACGATATGAGCGCCGCGTCGCGCGGCCCAGCGCACCGTTTCGGGATAGCGCCACCCTTCGTG
>JBDSME010000721.1:0-7151 GCA_039916065.1 Polyangia bacterium | reverse complement strand
GCTTGCCTCACCCCCTGTTACCGGTAACATCTCTCTTTCTCAACCGAGGTGAAGGTCTGCCCGATGAGCCAACCTGGTCTGTTCCTTGTCGCAATTGCCGTTCTCGCGTGGTCGAACGTCCGCTGTGCCCCTGGCCAGGTGGCGGCCACCGATGCGGGAGTGATGACGGGGGGGACCGGTGGCAGCGGTACAGGCGGTGCTGCGCAAGGTAGTGGTGGCGGTGGCGTTGTCGTGGGAACGGGGGGGACGGTCGCACCGGGGAGCGGAGGAGGCCTTGGGAGTGGCGGTAGCGCCAGTGGCACGGGTGGCGGCGTGGCGGCGACCGGGGGAGTCGCCGTGGCGGCGACGGGCGGTCGTGGCGGCGCGGGCGGGTTCGACGATGGTCGGCTCTTCGCAGACGCGGGCGTCGCGCCGCCGGCAACGGGCGGGTCCATTGCCAGCTCGGGCGGCGCAACCGGGGTCGATGCTGGCCCCGTCAATCGGACGGCAACGTGCGCGATCCCCTCCGTTGGCTTGACAGCGGTGTTCACCCAGACGGGTGCGGACGTTACAGTCGTGGTCACCGCGACCAACTGTGCGTCCGGTAGTCACGTCCTCACCATTCGCGGCGGATTCTCCTGTGACAGCGCCAGCACTCAGGGGGGTATTTGGGGGAACACGCGGGGAACTGGACTGGGGACCTTCACCTGCAATGCTTCGAAACAGGGAACGCTCACCTATACCCGGTCCGGCAAGGATCCGGCGCTGGCCTGGACCGTGGGCGATCACAACACGAACACCGACGTGACGTTGCATCCAATGATGCTCGACAGCAACTGCGGGACGTTTTTCTGATGAATCGGGCGACCATCCTTTCGGGGAACACTGACCAGGGGGGTCCTATGACCACAAGTTTTCGTACTTTTTTCGGCGTGGGTATCGTTGTGTTGCTTGCTGCCGCGGGCGGCATGGGCGGTCTGGGCTGCACGGGAGCCGTGCCCCCGGCGGCGCCGGCGACCGACGGAACCGGTGGCGCTGGAATCGGTGGTGCTGGAGCGGGTGGTCCCGGCCCGGGCGGGTCGGGTAGCGGCGCGAAGGGCTCCGGCGGTTCAATTGTCACGGGAGGAGGCGCCCCGGCCCAGTGTGTGGCCGACGCATCCCTGGCTCCGGCGCGTATCTGGCGGATCACCGATCAGCAGTATGTCAACGTGGTGGCGCAGGTGTTTGGCGTCAGGATTCCAGTGGAGGTCACCGAGGCGGACACCCACCCCGCCGATTACACCAACACTTCCGAGTCGCCGAGTCTGACTGTCCAGCTGAGCGTCGCCACCGCGTACCAGGCGGCGGCCCGCAATGCTGCCCAGGCTGCCGTGGCGGTCAACTTGCCGGTGTTCCTACCCTGCGGGCAGGCGGCGCCCGCCGACGCCTGCGTCGAACGGTTCATTCGCAACCGGATCTCACGCGCGTTCGGGCGCCCCGTCACCGACGGCGAAGTGCAGGACCTGCTTGCTCTGTATCACACAGGCCTGGCCGACAATGTCTCGGTGGGTATGCGCCTGATCATCGAAGCAGTCCTGCAGGCTCCATCGTTCCTCTACCGCACCGAAATCGGCGGGTCCGCCACCACGGCGGTGAAGAAGGTGACCATGTCGCCGTTCGAGGTCGCGGGAGCGGTTTCCTTCGCATTGCTCGATTCCGTGCCGGACGATGCCCTCTGGGAGAAGGCGCAAGATGGCAGCTTGATGACACCTTCGGTGCTGGCCGGCGAAGTGGACCGGCTGCTGGCCTCTCCGGCTGTGCAAGCAAACCTGGGCAGCAAGGCCAGCTTCTGGCTGGGTGTGGAAAAGCTGCACTCCATCGTTCCCAAGAACACCACGCTGTTTCCCGAGTTCACCGCCGACCTGAAGCAGACCCTTTACGACAGCGCGCGGATGTTCGTGAGCGACCTTTTCGCGCGCGGAACCGTTGCTGATCTTCTGTCATCAAAGCGGATGTACGTGAATGCCACCCTGGCGAAGGTCTACGGTATCCCCAACGTCACCAGCACCACCCTGATACCAATGGACTTGCAGCTTCCCGAACGCAGCGCCGGAATTCTTACTCAGCCTGCGGTGCTGGCTGCCTGGTCTCACCCGAATCGCGGCGATCCGATTCATCGCGGGCTGTTCATCTACGACACGTTCGTCTGCGGCTCGCCGATCCCGGCACCTCCCGCTAACGCGATCGCCGTCTCCATGACGTTTCCAGCGAATGCCACGGAGCGTGAGCTGTCCAACCTGCGGGCCGCCAGCCCGCTGGGGTGCGGCGCCTGTCACGCTCTGTTCGATCCCCTCGGTCTCAGCACCGAGAAGTACGATCCCATCGGTCGCTACGCCCCGGTCGATGGCGCGGGCAAGGCCGTGGACAGCTCGTCGATGATCGTTCGTCTGGGAGCCGACCTGGACGGTCCCATCTCGGACCTGCCGGACCTGGTGGCCAAGTTGAAGACCGGTCGCCGCGTCGCCGACTGCGCGTCACGCAATCTTGCCATCTTCGTGCTCGGTCGTTCGGTCGTCGAGGACCGGTCGTGTGCGTTTCAGCAGGTGAAGGATCGTTTCGCGGCGTCAGGTTCGTTCATGGACTACTACCGCGCCACGCTGACGTCACCGGCATTCGTCACCAGGGACGTGACCCCATGACGACGCGCTCCACTGCGAAAGGCCCCATCATGAGAGAGTTCAGCGACTTCAAGCACATTCCACGGCGCACCTTCATGGCCGGTGTCGGGACCACCGCGGCGGGGATGTTCTTGCGGCCCCTGTTTGCGTCGGCGGCCGGCGCCACGCCCAACCGACTGCTCATCATCCATCGCCCCTGCGGATCAAATCTGGGTGAATTTTTCCCGTCGGTGGCTGGTGACGCCGCTGCCTACACGCTTCCTTCCATCCTTCAACCTTTACAGTCGCTGAAGGCTGACATGACCATCCTGAACGGGATCAACTGTCCCCGCGTCACCAGCTGGCCAGGCGATCAACATGGCGCCGGTCTGATCACCATGATGTCAGGAAAGCGGCCCGTGGAAATCGCGGGGACCAACTCGGGCGGTGACCTGCAGGCCAAGAATCAGACCGCCGCCGGACCCTCGTTTGACCAATATCTGCTGTCAAAGCCAGCAGCCGGATTGATGGGAAGCGCCGTGGGGTCCATCCAGTCGACAGCCTATCGGCCCTCTAGCCTGGGCCTACCGAATTTCAAGGTCATGTCCTATGGCGCCTTCAACGGGGCTCTATTTCCGGAGAGTCGCCCGGGAACGCTGTTCGGAAACTTGTTCGCCGCGGCGACGCCAGGCCTCTCAGGCGAGTCCGCTGACCGATTGCGTCTCCAGCAGCAGGGTGTCCTCGATTTCGTGCACAAGGATCTGGCCAGGTTGCGGGGACTGGTTCCAAGGTCCCAGCTGACCAAGCTGGACGCGCACATCGACGGCATTTCCCAGCTGCAGACAAAGCTGGTCAAACCGGCCACCATGCCCTCCGGGACGCCGGTGGCGGCGTGCAAGCCCGCCGCGCAAGCGGAGCTCCCTGCCCAGACGGGGGATCTCACCGTCGACGAGGCTCAACACAAGGTCGTGGCCCAGAACCAGCTGGCGATCATCCTGGCCGCCTTCCAATGCGACCTGACGCGTGTGGCGACGTTCACGTACGCACACGGGAATTCGGCGCTCCGGTTCAACAAGATAATCCCGGGAATGAACGAACCGAGTGGCTTGGGACACCACGATCTGTCCCACGTCGCCAGCTCAACGACGTACCACGCCCAGATCGACAAATTCTATTCACAACAACTGGCGGACTTTCTGACGTTGATGAAGGCCACCCCAGACGGCGACGGCAACATGCTGGACCATACGTTGGTGGTGTACCTCAACGAATGCGCCATCGGGGCGGGCCACACCATCGAAAACATGCCCCTGCTGATGTTCGGCGGAACGTCACTGAAGCTGCAAAAAGGCCGTCACATCAAGTTCGGCACGCGGTACATGAACGACGTCTGGGCCGCCGTGGCCACAGCCTTCGGCGTCCCCACCACGACGTTCGGCGACAGCGCCTACAGCACGGGCGCGGTCACCGGCTTGTTCGGCTGAGAGCGGCTTCGACGCTCGCTTACGATGCAGGACCGTCGGTGGGAGCGGGGTCGCTGTCGGCAGCGATGGGCACGGCCGGCCCTGGCGCAGGCACCACCGTCGCCACGGCAGCGGCCGGGCGCGCTGTCGCGGCCGTGCGAAGGAGGCGGCGCGTCGCCTGGACCATGTGAACCACCTGATCCAGCACCACCGCGATCAGGATGACCGCTCCGACGATGATGAAGGTCCAGTTTGGATTCAGCCGCCACAGGCGCGGGATGCCGGCGGGATCTTCGTGGCGGATCTGGAACATGTTTATGCCGTTGTCGATGACGCGCATCATGGCGGAGCCGATGATGATGCCTAGCACGGTCCCTTCTCCCCCACGCAGGGAGCAGCCGCCCAGGACCACCGCGGCGATGGCGTAGAGCTCGTAGGCGACGCCGACCTGCTGCGACATTTGTCCGATGTAGGACGCGTAACAGATGCCCGCCACGCCCGCCAACCCGGCGGAGATCACGTAGGTTACGGTCTCGACCTTCTTGACGTTGATTCCGGAATATTTGGCGGCGTCCCGGTTGCCTCCGATGGCGTAGACATAACGGCCAAATACCGTGAAGTGCAGAGCGTACGTCGCCGCGGCCACCACTCCCAGGAAGATCAAGAAGGGATAAGGAATCAACGGATCGCCGTCCCGCATCAGCAAGCCGCTGTTGGACAGCATCAACAACGAGGAGGTACCCAGACTCAAGGTCCCGCCCTGACAAATGGTCTGCGATACGCCTCGGACCAGCAGCATTCCGCCCAGGGTGACGATGAACGGCTGCAATTTCAGACGGGTGATCAGCAGTCCCTGCGCCAGTCCCACCAGCAGCGCCACCCCCAAAGCAACAGGAATTCCCAGGGCCAGGGAGTAGCCTAGCCCCCCCGTGGCGGGCGAGGAGAGCTTCGCCACGATGACGCCGGTCAGGCCCACCACCGACCCCACTGACAGATCGATGCCACCGGTGACGATCACGAACCCGACCCCGATGGCGTAGATGCCCAGCATCGAAATTTGTCTGAGGGTGTTGATGGCGTTCGACTGCCCCAGGAAATCCGGATTGGAGACGAACAGCACCAGGCACATCATCACCAGGGCCACGAACATTCCGAGCTCACGTCTCATGCGATGCGATCCTTGTCTGCGCCTTCGGCGCTCGCGGGAGGGCTCGCCCTCCCGGGGGCCCACCCGCTTGTCGCCGATCCCGGCGCGGCAAAGCCGCGCCTCCCGGTACTGGGACTGGCACCGCCGTCGCCGGGAAATTTCGTTGATTCCTCAACATTCTGATCCGCTAAGGCAGGCCGCTTGGTCCGAGCGTCCGGTCATCAATGTGGCGATTCGCTCCTGGGTTATCCTGTCGCCGGTGAGGAGGCCGCGAATTCGCCGTTCGTGCATGACCAGTACGCGATGGCTCATGCCAATAATTTCTTCCATGTCCGAGCTCACCATGAGGATAGTGATTCCCGTGGCCGCCAGCGCGGCCATGTGGTGATAGATCTCTGCCTTGGCGCCCACGTCGATGCCGCGCGTGGGCTCGTCGAGGATCAGCACCTTGGGGTTCATGGACAGCCACTTACCAAGCACGACCTTCTGCTGGTTGCCCCCCGATAAGTTGACCACCCGCTGGTGGATGCTGGGCGTCTTGGTGCGCAACCGCGTGACCGCCGCCTGCGCGACACGGCGTTCGCGTGGGCGATCCAGCCGACCCCAGGGGTTGTAGTTGGAAATGTCAGGCAACGAGGTGTTCTCCGCCACCGACATGGGCAGAACCAGGCCGTAACGCTTTCGGTCCTCCGGCGCCAGGTAGACCCCCCGCTGGATGGCCTCTCGGGTGTTGCGGGGGGCAAACTCGTGCCCTTGGAGAAGCATGGTGCCGCCCACAGGCGGTGTCGCCCCGAAAAGCGCCTCCATCAGCTCTGTTCGCCCCGACCCGATCAATCCCGCGAATCCGAGGATCTCCCCCGGCAGGGCATCGAAGCTCACGCCCGCCGGCGCCCCCCGCACCAGCAAATCCTTTACCTCCAGCGCCGGGCGGCCCGCCGGGGTCGTGCCGGCCCAGGCGTCCGCGGCCGCTGTTGCTGCCGCCGCGCCGGGGGCTGGCTTGTCTGGAAAATAGGAATTGCGAAGCTCGCGCCCCACCATCATGGTCACGATCATGTCGTGGCTGGCCTCGGCCCGGGTCAGATCGCCGACATATCGGCCATCGCGAAGCACGGTGATGCGATCGGCCAGGGTCAGCACCTCTTCCATGCGGTGAGAGATATAGATTATGCCCATCCCTTCGCCGCGCAGTTGCTCGATGATATTGAACAGCGAACGCGATTCAGTGGCGGTCAGCGATGACGTCGGCTCGTCCATGACGATGATGCGGGCCTGGGCAGACAGCGCTTTTGCGATCTCGACCATCTGCATCTGGCCGGCGGTGAGGGTACTGACCGCTGTCTGCGGTGGCAGATTCAGCCCCACCCGTCTCAAGAGCGTCGCCGCCCGGGCGGCCATCGCCACCCGGTGCAACGGCTTCATCATGTTTCCGCTGCGTTCGCTCCCCAGGAAGATGTTGGAGGTGATGTCCAGGTTGCCGGCCAGCATCAACTCCTGGTGAATGAGGGCAATTCCCCGCCGTTTTGCCTCCCGAATGCCGTCCAGAACCACGGCCTGACCATCAATGAGGATCTCCCCCTCGTCCGGGGCGTGAGCTCCGCCCAGCACGTTCATGAGGGTGCTCTTGCCGGCGCCGTTCTCGCCCATGAGCGCGAGCACTTCCCCGGCGCCCAGATGCAAAGAGACCCCCGAGAGTGCCAGCACACCCGGGAATCGCTTGGTGATCCCGCGCATTTCCAGCAGCGCAGGGGAGGGGGGGGAGGCGCCTGACGCAGATGGCATTTGCAACGCGATCCTTGGGGCCTGGAGCGGTCGTCAGGCCGCCTTCTTCATCTCCGCCAGCTTGGCCTTGAACGATTCAACGTTGCTCTTGTTGATGACCTCGACGCCGGTATCGATGATGCCATTGGGCGGCAGGGCGGCCTTGGC
>JBDSME010000720.1:0-3375 GCA_039916065.1 Polyangia bacterium | reverse complement strand
CGTTGCGCAGAGTGGCCAGTCCGGGGAGGTCGCCGGCCAGGCCACGGGCGATCCGCAGGACCTGGCTTCGATTCGAGGCGATCAGCTCTGGATAGCCCACCCGGTGCAGCAAGCTGGCGCCCACCCTGCCCGCGTGCGTTCGGCCGGCCACGGTGACGACTGGAACGCCCATCCAGAGCGCCTCGCAGGTGGTGGTGGTGCCATTGTATGGGAACGGATCCAGGGCGATGTCGATCTGGTCGTAAAGTCGCAGGTGCTCGCGCGGTGTCGCGGCGTAGGCGATGGTCTGCACGCGCGCCGGGTCAACCCCCCGCGCCTGGAACGCATGCAGCAGGCGCTGGCGGGGCGGCAGATCGGACAGCCCCCGTGATTTCAGCACCAGGCGCGAGCCAGGCACCATCTGAAGGATGATGCCCCAGAGGTCGAGCGTCTCTTCGCTGAGCTTGGAGAGATTGTTGAATGACCCGAACGTGACGAATCCGTTCGTTTCGGCCGGCAACGGACCGGCTGCAGGGGCATCCGGATCGGGTCGAAAGCAGAGAAATCCATGGGGCAGCCGCCAGAGCCGCTCGGAGTGATGAGAGTCGGAGTCGCCCCGCGGATCCGCCTCGGCATCGGTGAGTCGCCAGCCGATGGCCGCGACGCCGGTGGTGCCGGGATATCCGCAGTAGGTGACCTGGACAGGGGCGGGTCGGCGGGCAAAGGCCAGCAGGCGGTTGTCCGCGCTGTGGCCGGCGAGGTCGACCAGGACGTCGATGCGGTCTTCGATCACGCGCGCGGCGAGCGCCGCATCCGTGAGCATGCGCGTCTCGCGCCAGCCGTCCGCCCCGGCGACCGCCTTGATGCGTGCGGTGACGGCGTCCGCGATGCCGTCCGAATAGCAGAACAGCTCCACGGCGGACCGGTCATGGGCCTCGAGGATCGGTTCGATGAACGAGGCGACCGAGTGGCTGCGAAGATCGCCCGAGACGTACCCGACGCGCAGGCGGCGGTCCGGTGAGCTGTCGGTCACGAGCGATGCCCCGCGCGGCCCTGGGTCCAGGGGCGCCGCGAACCGCCCCCCCCAGGCCAGGTGGTCAAGGAGACTCTGCGGACCGTCCACTGCCGGATTTGCGTGCTGGGCGAGCAGATAGCTGGAGAAGATCAACGACGAGCCTGGCCGCAGCTCGAGAGCTCGACGGTAGTGCTCGAGGGCACCCTGGCCGTCCCCTTGCTCGCGGAGCACCGCGGCCAGGCTGGCGTGCGCCTCGACGTGGTCTGGCGCGAGTTCGAGGGCGCGACGTGCGCCGGCGGCCGCGCGCTCCAGCTGGCCCAATCGGGTGTGGACGATGGCGAGGTTCACGTGCGCGTCGGCGTAGCAAGGGTCGAGTTCGATGGCACGGGTCAGCTCGGCCTCGCATTCGGCCTGCCCCAACTCGAAGAGCACGGAGCCCAGACTGAAACAGGTCTGGGCATCGGCGGGGTCGAGCCGGCGCGCCTCCCTCAGGTGCAATAGGGCCCGATCGATGAGCTTCGCTTCGCGCAAGGCCGCGCCGGCATTGCGGTGAAACAGGGCGCGCTCGGGAGCCAGCGAGGTCAGCCGGATGAATCCGCTGGCGGCGTCGGTCCAGCGCCCCTCCTGATATGCGGAGACCGACATCGCCTCCAGCGCGATGAGCAGGTTGCGACGTGCGTCGGGGTGTCCCGGCGAAAGGGCCAGCGCCACTTCGAACTGAATCACCGCGGGAGGAAGCTGCCCCCGTCCCGCCAGCAGGGCGCCCAGGTCGTTGAAGACGTCGGCGGAGCTGGTGCCCCCTTGGATGGCCGCCATAAATAAAGGAATGGCCGTCTGGTGGTCGCCCGACAGGGCCGCCGCCCGGGCACGGCGCTCCAGCCCCTGCAGAGATGCCGGCGCCGTCTGGTCGCGGCCCGGACGCCCAGCCCGCTTTGGTTTGCCCACCTTCCTCATGTCTGCGAGGTCTGACATCGGTCTACCCCGGGCCCTCCTTTAGAAGGGTCACCTTCAGCGCCAAGGTAAACGGCGGGGAGCGGCAAAAGGACAGGAAGCTATGTAGGTGCAACTCATCACCGCTATTTTGTGTTCGTAAGCTGGGTTACCCCTTATCTTTCGCGAAGACCGTGACGAAAGACTCTGTGAAGGCGAGTCAAGGCGAGTCGCCAAAAGCTTTCGAAAAGAACAAAAACACCAAGGAGTCCCGTCATGGCAATGTCAATCCGCACCAACGTCAGCTCTCTCAACGCACAACGCGCACTGTTCAAGGCCGGCTCGGACCTCGACAAGTCGATGCAGCGCTTGTCCTCTGGTTTCCGCATCAACAGCTCTGCCGACGACGCCGCCGGTCTGGCCATCAGCGAGAAGCTGAAGTCCCAAATCGGTGGTTTGAATCAGGCCGCTCGTAACGCCATGGACGGCATGTCGATGATTCAGACGGCGGAAGGCGCGCTGGACGAGGTTCAGTCGAGCCTCCAGCGTATGCGCGACCTGTCCGTCCAGGCCGCCAACGCCACGCTGTCCGACACCGACCGCGGCAACATCAACACGGAAATTCAGGCGCTGTACACCAACATCAACAACATCTCGGCCCGCACCCAGTTCAACGGTCAGTCGCTGTTGACCGGCGCCCTGAGCGGTGCACAGAACACCAGCACCTCGACCGCGCTGGTGGGCTCGAACCTGACCACGGAGAAGACGGCCAGCATCACCTCCATCGACGTGACCAAGGCGCAATCCGGCTCCACCTTCACCTTCTCGTCCGTCGGTGGCGCCCTGCGCCTCAGCGGTACGGTGAACGGCGCCGCCATCACCCAGGATATCACCCCCACCGCTATCACGGCGGGCCAGTCGCAGACCTTCGACTTCTCGAGCTTCGGGGTGAAAATGACACTGAGCGCGAGCGGCACCACCACCGCCGCGAACACCTTGGTCGATATGGCGGCGAAGACCATCTCGACCTCGGCGACGAATGGAGCGGCGGCCTTCCAGGTGGGCGCCAACGCCGGCCAGACCGAATCGGCGACCTTCTTCAACACCCAGATCTCGTCCACCAACGCCACGACGGCCTTCTCGAATCTGAACACCTCGATCGGCGCCTTCGGCACCAGCACCGCGACCAGCGCCGAGGCGAACACCCTGATCACCGACATCGACGCGGTCATCACCTCGGTCGTGACCCAGCGCGCCGCCCTCGGCGCCTCCGCCAACTCGCTCGAGCACACCATGAACAACCTGAAGATCAACTCGGACAACCTGTCGGCCTCCAACAGCCGTATCCGCGACGTCGATGTGGCCGAGGAATCCTCCGCCATGTCCCGGGCCCAGATCATCAGCCAGTCTGCGGTCTCGGTCCTCTCGCAGGCGAACCAGATGCCCCAGCT
>JBDSME010000719.1:0-14165 GCA_039916065.1 Polyangia bacterium | reverse complement strand
GAACGCCGGCGTGCTGGAGGACGGGAAGCGAACGTGGAGTGAAACGGGGGCACCTCAGGGCGGCAGTGCATCGCCGCTCCTGTCGAACGTCTACCTTCACTACGCGTTCGACCTGTGGGCCCAGAATTGGCGCCGAAAGCACGCGCACGGTGACGTCGTCATCGTGCGCTACGCCGACGACGTCGTGGTGGGCTTTCAACACCGGGCGGATGCCGAGCGGTTCCGGGTGGAACTGGAGGAGCGATTCCGAAAGTTCAACCTGGAGCTGCATCCCGAAAAGACGCGCTTGCTGGAGTTCGGACCGTTCGCGGCCGACAACCGGCGCAAGCACGGCCAGCGGAGACCGGAGACGTTCGATTTCCTCGGCTTCACGCACATCTGTGCGAGGTCGAGGAGCGGGCGGTTCATGGTCCTTCGGCAAACGATGCGGAACAGGCTGCAAGCGAAGCTGAACGAGGTGAACGTGAGCCTCAAGCGACGAATGCACGACCCCGTCCCCGAGATCGGCAAGTGGTTGCGCGCGGTGCTCATCGGGCACTTCAATTACTACGGCGTCCCGATGAACATCCGCGCACTGGCGCTCTTTCGCTTCCGGGTCTGCCGGCTCTGGCACCGCGCGCTCTCTCGGCGCAGCCAGACCGGCAGGGTCGTCTGGGAGCAGATGCGACGCTACATCGACCGCTGGCTGCCCCCGGCCACCACCCGCCATCCATATCCCCTGACGCGGTTTGGCGTCACCACCTGAGGCAAGAGCCGGATGCGGTAATCCCGCCCGTCCGGATCCGTGCGGGGGGCGGCCCGTGAGGGCCGTCCCTACCGCGACAGTCCCAGATCCAGTCAGTTCCCCTGATGACATACGCCGATCCAGGAACCTCCTCGGTCACAAGGATGCCCGCACGACGTCGATCATACCCACGCCCAAATCGAGCCGGCGGCATTGTCGCAGTCCCTCGACCGCTGCGACGTGACCTTGCGCCACTCTTCGCGGCCTACGCGAATTATCCCGCGAAAACCATGCAACATGCGAAATGTGGAAACAGGTGCAGACTTGCGCCTTGAGTTCGCGGATAAAACGCGTTACCTGGATAATAGCGCAGCCTTATGAGCGGCATTCCAAAGGACGTCGTCTACTCGGTCGCGCGGCTCCAGTGTAAGCTGAGCGACGGTCTCGGGCACGGACGAGAGCTTAGCGGAACGGGGTTCTGGGTGGAGATCAGCCCGGGGAAAGCCGCCTTCGTCACCAACCGCCGCAACGTCGACGCCAGCATCTGGTCCGACAAAGCGCATGACCTCCGCCTAGTCCAAGCGCGCATCGAGCTGCGGCGACGTGATGAGACGGGAAAGCACCAGGACGATACCGCCTTTGTGGATTTGGAGGGCGTTCCAGACTGCTTTAAGGTTCATCCGCCCGGATTCGGCGTTTCGATCGCCGATGCGGTTCAAGCGTCGTGCTCTGCATTCCCATTTTTTCACCGAAAGGTCGTGACGACGTCGGCTGGGGATCGCATCGAGCTGATTGACGGAGGCTATTGCGCCAACAATCCTACGCTGTATGCGATTGCTGACGCGGTAGCTGCGCTAAAGGTCGAGCGCGCAAACCTTCGCGTTGTGAGCGTCGGAGTTGGCGTCTACCCCCAGCCGCGGAGAATCGTACCCCGACTTGTGAAGATGATCCCTTTTAACAGCATAGACTTACTCCAGAAGACTTTGGAAATAAACACGCAATCGATGGATCAATTGCGGACAATACTTTTCCATGACGTGCCTACGATTCGGATCAGCGATACTTTCGAACGGCCAGAGATGGCCACCGATCTCCTTGAGCACGACTTGAGCAAGCTGAATATCCTCCGGCAGCGCGGTCGCGAGTCGTTCGCCTCACGTGAGAAGCAGTTGGAGCACTTTCTCAAGTAGAGTTATGGCCATCCCCGAAAGTCAGCTCGAGACGTGGTCGCATCAGGGTTCAATTCAACAATCGAGCGCAACCTACAACGCAATCAAGCGCATCCTTGAGGCTGCCGAGACACCATATGCCTCAAGATCATACAGAGTATTCCTACAGGGATCGTACGGCAACGACACTAACATCTGGGCCGAGAGCGACGTCGATGTCGTCATACGTTTGGATGATTGCTTTTCCAGCGATGTGTCGGTCCTCTCTGAACTCAAGAAGTCAGCTTACTCGCAAGCCTTTGCCGATGCCACATATTCGTATGCAGACTTCAAGGGAGACGTGGTCAAGGTTCTAACCGACCAATACGGTGATGACGTCACGGTTGGCGATAAGGCTATCGCAATCGCGCCGCGAGGGGGACGGAGAAAGGCCGACGTAATTGTGTCAACTCAATTTCGGCGGTACTTGGATTTCAACGGTATTGCCCAGCAACGATACATAGACGGCATCTGTTTCTGGAATGGTTCGAACGAACGGATTGCCAACTACCCAATTCGTCACTCCGAAAGCCTAACGAAAAGACATCAGGCAGGCGGGAAGTGGTTGAAACCTCTGATCCGCATCTTCAAGAACCTACGCAGCCGCTGTGTGGACGACAAACTGTTAGGGGCGGGCTTGGCCCCGTCGTATTACCTGGAGGGCCTGCTCTATAATGTGCCCGTGGATAAGCTCTTGAGCACTTATCAGGACTGTTTCGTGAATGCCTTTAATTGGATTCAGACCGAGGCGGACAAGGACAAACTTGTTTGTGCCCACGAGCAATACTATCTGCTTCGTGACGGGTTACACACCTGCTGGCAGAAGGCCAACGCAGAGGCATTTCTGAAGGCGGCATCCGAGCTGTGGAAAAATTGGTAATCCTTGCCATTGTGAGGTGCCGACGACGAGACCTGGATGCCGCACCGCACGGCAGTGGACGGAGCGCACGTTTGGCCGACCTACGTGTCGAGTGACTCATTCCATTCCGCGCCCATAACCCACGAAAGGGCGGACATGCGTCCGCTGAGCAGTCCCCACTCGAAGTCGTCCCAACCCAGGTTCTTCTTGCCGTACTTGCGTTCGATGCGCCGCGCTGCGCGCTTGGCCTGCGCCAGAACCGGTCTCTGGGCGTCCGTCAGCGGCTCCTCGCCTCGGCGAATCTTCTCAAGCCAGACCTGGTGACGGTTCCACCAGACTTTGTCCCACAGCTCCTTGTACTCCTTGAGAATTGCCTCATCGTTTCGACGAAGGAGCAACGGCCATTCCTGCCCAGGCGTTTCGTCGTCGGGAATCCATTCGACCTTGTCGCCGGCCCTCGTGTAGCCGATCCGGTGTCCATTCGGTCCAACCTCACCAGGTTTAACCGGATCGGACATCTCCGCTTTTGTTCGCCGTCGACGCGCGCCGGTGGCGTGCTGCCTCGCAAAGTCGCGATTCAGCTCTTCGATCTGGGGCATAAGATCGGAGTCGAACCGGGCTATCTCAACACCCGCTTCGCGGAGCCTGAGCTCACCGCGGCCTCGGATGCGGTCGTTCGGGTCCAGAACACCGATGACGACCCGCCGAATCCGGCGCTCGACTATGCGCTCGGCGCAGGCGATTTTTGGCGGATTCCTGGAGGTACAGGGCTCCAGAGTCGTATACAGCGTCGCGCCAGCCAACGTCTCTTGGCTCAACTTCCGTTCTAGGAGCGTGAACTCCGCGTGGTCGCCCGGTCTCTGTTCACCTCGGAAGGCCTCGCCGACGATCTTTCGACCCCGAACGATAACGGCGCCTACCTTCGGTGAGATCTTGCCTCGTTCACTCCTGCATTGTCGAGCGAGCTCGATTGCCCTGACCATATACTGCCGTTCGCCCGGGTCTGAGGGCACCGTCGTCCGTCGCGCTGACTGCACCATGTGACGCATTCTCTCGATGCGCGACGACGAGCGCCAGCCGATCGATCGGAGTCCTCGACCGGGGCACCTCACCTGGACCTGGTGGCCACCTGTCGCTCAGCCGACCCGAATTCACCGGATCTCATCGACTTCCCAACCTACCTCTGCTGCCCCGTCTTAAGATCTCCCAAGTCGCAGAAGGTCCTGCAAGTCTTTGCGACACTTGGCTTTTTGGCCATTTTAGCCGGGCAGGTTCGACCCCCGGCGCGGTCGCGCGTGGAGGAAGGTGCGACGGTCCCGTTTGAGACTGGCGATCCCGTGTGGACGGGCCGGCTGGTGCGAGTTCAGGCCGCCGACTTCGCCGACGGGCGCGCCGCCCCACTGGCCGTCGGCGCGGTACCAGGCGGATTTCAAGGTCGAGGCCAACGGCAACCGATGCCCGCGCCAGGGTATCTAGAGTCGCACCTGGCTCGGCCGGGTCGAGGAGACGGTAAACGGTTGGACGACTGGTCTTCATGCGGCGGGCCATCTCGGCGGGGGTCACCTTCTGGGCCTTCATGGCTTTGCGGAGGGCGTCTGCAAGCAGCTTCTTGCGCATGAGGGCGCGGACGTCTTCCAGCTCGCCGAGATCCTCGAACATCTCCTCCAGTTCGTCTTTCGCCTGCTTCTTCATGTTCCTTCCTTCATTCGCTTCCGCGCGAGGGCGATGGCTGCCGTGGGGGTTCGCTGAGTCTTCTTGTGGATGCCATGCACCAGGACCATCGTCCCCTTCGCGGTGTCGGCGTGCAGTAACACCAGCGTCCCCGACTCGACGTAGAACAACACCCTGTATTGCTGTCCGACATGGGCAGTGCGGACCTCATAGAGACCGTCGCCAAAGCCATCCACGAGGGGCTTCCCGGTTGGCCACTGCCACTGGACTCCTGCGATGTCGGCGCCAATTTCTCGTCGGACCTCCTTGGGCAGGGACAGTAACCAGTCGCGGACGGGGATCGCCCCGGATGCGGTTCGGAAGAATCGCGCCCTGAGCACAGGCTCTACCCGCGCCCTCACGGATATTGTGTACCAAAAATATTACACATCACAAGCCGCTTGTCACGGATATCGGCCAACCCATCCGTAGAAAGTGCTTCCCTCACGCTACCGGCCTTGGCGGCCCGGCCGGCCGACCTGGGTCCCCTCCGCGATGAAGCTCCGGAGGTCCTGCCGGCTAACCCGGATGGTGTTGAGCACCCGGACGTGGGGAAGCTTGCCCGACTCGCACAGGCCGTAGACGGTGGCCGACCTCACCGCCAGCGCGCGGGCGACGTCCTTCACAGACAGGAGCCATTCAGCTTCTTCGGCGCTCCCGTTTTCCAGCAGCAAACTAGCAGCAAAATTCTTGCGATTTGCTGCTAAGGGCTGGGTAGGCTGGACTCCTACACGCGACCGCTTTCGTTTTGTTTCGCCTAGTTGCGAATGGCTGTTAATACCTGCGGCTGGAATTCCAGGTTTCCGAACTGAATGTCGCCGGTTCGACCCCGGTATCCCCCTCCGGAAAAGCTCAGCCGTGGCGACGAGTTGCGCCGCCGTAGTGTGCGCCGCGAGCTGGTGTCAGGATTGTCTTTCCCACCACTCCGCTTGTTCCGGCATCAATTGCCTGAGGAGCTGCCAGGCGAGACGAAGCTCCCGAACGCCATTGTACCGTAGCATGACCGAGAGCCGCGATGCTGGGTCATCTTCTGTCCGACGGCGCAAAGCGGTCCTCGATGGCCCCATTCTCGACCGCTCTCAGTCCCTGATCCTGGTGATCCTCTTCGGCACCTGCCCCGCCGGTCCTAACGCCGATGCCCCCCGTATTCATGTAGGTGCCACCGTCCCCCGGCGCCACGTCTCCCGAACCACCGCTCGAACCGCCGCCGGTCGCCGCGCCGGTAGAAGGCGAATCCTTCGCTCGACCACATTTAATCGCTGCGAGGGCGACCACAAACGTCACCCTTTGGAAAAGATGGCCGTTCTTGACCATTCTGGACATTCCAGGGTGGTTGCATCAAAACCGCCCGCCTCCCGCCATCGCCGCCGCGATTTTCAAACGCGTTCGTTCCATTGCCGCCGCTACCCGAATGCGCGGTTGAATTGTATTGAACGGCAATTTAAACAGGCATATTGTGTGCGGTGGCGGTTAAACGGAGTCGAGACTCCGGAGGAGAGTGCCATGTTGCGGTGTCGCCGTGGGTGTTTGTTGCTTGTGTCCCTCCTGGCGGTGGGCGCATGTTTGAGGCGCCCTGCTTCTAGCGAAGACGTGGTGGAATCGATGACGGGTGCGTTGACGACGTCGCCGGCGATCACCTTCACTGTAACCCTTCAAACACCGCGCCAGCTTTCGCCCGTGAACGTGGTTCTGGCGGCCACCGGAAGCACGACGATAGGATCGGCCACGAAGATCACGCGCCCAGGCACAGGGTTCGCCGCAATAGCGAACATGGGGTCGGGCGGTATCAGTTCCGACGCCGACTCTGTGCTCGGGGACGTGTGGAGTCTGTCCCCGGTTACTCTGAGGGACCGAGCCCACGTCCTCGGCAAAGTCTATGCGCCCAACGTAGTGGTGCCTGGTGCGGCGGTCCATATCGATGGGGGGACCGATACCACCACATCGTTGATTCCGGCGACCGTGACCACGTGGACGGTTACGTATCCGGCGACAGTCGTGAACGATATCGTCCTGCAGACAAACCAGACGGGATTGCGGGCGCCGGGACGTTACGGCTCAGTCCAACTGTTTTCGGGTGCCAGGCTGACTCTCAGCAGCGGCACATACTTCGTGGACAGTCTGGACTTGGAGCCGGCTTCCAAAGTGATCCTGAATCAGGACGCGGGACCCGTGATGCTTTACGTTCGAAACTCGGTCATCTTGCGTGGTTTGTTTTCAACCGCCTCGGGCGCCGCGCCGGATCTGCTCCTTGGCTACCTGGGTGCCTCCGACGTCTTCGCCGAGGTGTCGTTCGTCGGTACGATGGTCGCGCCGTCGGCAAAGGTCGTCTTGCGGTCAGTGACGGGGGGCCACGCCGGGGCCTTCTTTGGCAAGAACATCGAAGTCTCGCCCAACACCACCGTAACCTACCGTCCCGGCCACCCCATTCTCTCGACCCAGCCGCCCGCATCCAGGGACAAGTGTTCGGGTCTGGTCCAACCGAACGATGCGCTCACCGGGGCGGAACAGGAGCTGCAGTATCAAAAGGACATCCTTCGCTACTGTACGGGCAGCGGCATGGGGTCATGCGAGCAAACCATTCGCGCGCGAATGAATGTCGACTTCTTCGCCGCGGCACGGCTGGTGATGAGTCAGCAGATGCCCACCGGTCAGTACGTCCAAATCCTGCAGGATCGCGACAAGAAGATGGGCAGCTTTCGGCTGAACGCGACCTTGGCCTGCGATGTCGTCACCCACGACGGAGACGGCGACTACGTGCCCGACGGATCCGACGCATGCCGCAACACGCCTTCCTTGACACCCGTTCTGGCGAACGGCTGCACGAACAACCAATTTCCTCCCGGACCCAGCATCACCGAAATCCTGAAGATCTCTACCCACATCGGCATCAATGTCGATCCGCGGTGTGTGGGGGCGCCGAAACCAGCGGTGCCGGCGCCTTTGGGCGCTTTCCGTTCGAACGACCCGGCGCGCGGAAAGGCGCTGTGGGTGTCGCGCGATCCCGGCACATCCACGTGCCCGCTGTACTACCAGATCGAATTCTATCTGACCGACGGCCTGGGTCGGCGCACCGTCACCTTTCTGGCCTCGGAGAATGCCAGCCTTGACTGGATAGCCCCTCCGGCGGGTGCGGTTCAGTTCGCCCTCAAGCCCACCGATCCGGGCGATCGGGCCGCGTGGGCATCATACAGCGTATTCACCGAAACCTTCCGCGCCAGGGCGTTCAATACCGGGGGATCACTGTCACTGTGGTCGGAGTTTTTCACATTTAGCACCACGGATTGTGTGGCAGGGCAAGCCTGCTCGGATCACCGCTGATGCGACGATCAAGCCACGATCAAGACGATGGAGGTCGAGATGGCGCGCGCTAGAAGGGACGGCAAGGTCATCGAACGATGCGGTCGGGATGGTAGGCGCCATGTCGCCGCGGCCCTGACGGGCGCGGTGATCCTGGTCGCCATGCTGGGCGATGCCCGCCAGGCAGCCGCCTACGACAATTCCGAGCACATCAGGCATGGCGACCAAGCATATCAAATCCTGAATCTCCTTCGTCGGGGGGCGTTCTATTCCGTGGAGGCAGCCGCCCTCAACCCCGGCGACAGCTTTCCACCCCTGTTCGAGTGTCCCGCTTCCGTCTGCCCGCCGACGACCTGCGCGGGCGGCTCCTGCCCGGAGGGCACCCGGTGGAAGCAGTTCATTGCGGAAGCCATGGCGGCGCCGGACAAGCTGGGCAACGTTCGCTCTGACCTTCGCGATCCCGGGCCGCGGTCTCCCGATTGCGGCGGCGTCTTTCCTGCGAATCTGGGCCCAGGAGAGCTGGCAAACTGCTTGGCAAAGGAAGTTCCCTTCGCGCCTCGCCGTGGGTTCGCCTCGAACAGCAACGAGTGCTTCCTGCGAAGAGGCTACGTGGTCGGTGGCGCCGACCAGAATCCGGCGAAGGGTGCCGACGGCGAGCGTGCCAGTGGTGTGATCCCGTTTTTCCAGGACCTCCCTTCCAACTACACGGGGGCGGTCCTGGGCGAATGGGGGACCGGCCCGGACGACGCCTCAAACGACACCCAGCTGTTCATTCGTCCCACGAACTTGATTCTTCTATCGACGCTCAAGTCGGTGGCCATCGAGATCGTGGACACGGCCCTTCTGGTCGTCTTTGTCCCCTTTGCCTGCGCGTTCGAGTTGATCGGGGGCGGAGACTGCTGGGACAATGCCATCGACGATGCCAGGGACCCCGCCCACACCTTTGATCCGGTGGCCCTGGCCGACGACGCTATTCTGGAAATCGAGGAACAAATCCTGGTTCGCTTGGGTGATCGAATGGATACCGTCTTTGGCATTCCCACAGCCGGACTGTGGCATTTCGCCAGTGTCAGCCAATCCCCTTCGGCGCCGCCCGGCCTGATTGGCGCGGGCCAGGGCGATTTCAATGTCCTCCCTGGCTATCACGGCACAGCCGCGCAAATCGCCGGGGGGTACGATAGTCTGGACGTCGGGTTCATCGCGCTTACGGACTTCACGGGATATACCCTGGCCCCTGATTTTTCCGACGGCGTCGCAAACTACACGCTTTTCGAGGACGGGCGGATTCACACCAGGCTCCCCTCTGATTGGGCATCCTCTGGAGTTGGCCACGTCGAGTTCGACCCGATCCAGAACCTGGCCCAGTACGGCTGGAAGCAATTCAAGGATCCCGGCAGCGGCCGGGGCGGAGCCCGGGGACTGGGCTGGGTGCTGCATGCGATTGGAGACGCCGGCCAGCCGCATCACACTTTGGGCACTCTTGGCTACGGCCATGCTCTGTGGGAGCGCTTCGCCAACCTGACATGGGAGCAGAATTTCCATGAAGAGAATCTGGTCAATCACTACCATCACCTGAATGAGATCCTCGAAATCGCGTACCGGTGGTGGAAGTTCCTCGACGACGCGGAGAATGCCAACAGGCACTCGGACCTGCCGGTGCGCGAATTTATTTCCGCCTTCGCGGTGGAGACCTTCAGCTTACCCGCCACCAGGGCGGCTGCCATTTCTGGCATCTCCGTTGACTACGGCCTGTCAAAGGACGACGCCAAGGTGACTGCGGCGTACAACGGTCAGGGGCGCGAGTTGCTGATGCTCGGGCTGATGAGGCGCGCGGTCGCGGCTTCTTTGGCCTTTGAGGTCAAGGCGGCCGCCTTCGTGCCGGGCCCGGGTTTTCAGCCGAGTGTCTGTGCGTGCCCGACAGGCACGGCCCGCTCGGGTCAGGTCCCCGGAGACATCCTTCCCGTACTGACGCCCAACTCCGACTGCGTGCCCTGCGGAACCGGCGTGTTCCTGACGCTCCCGGTGTTGGTTGATGGCCGATGCACGGCCTACTGTCCAGCGGACAAGCCGACCATTCAGGCAGGCGTTTGTGTCGCCGTCAACGTCTGTCCTCCCACCACGCCATTTGTCGACAGTGGGCAGTGTGTCGCGCGGTGCGGGCCCACGTCCGTGGTCGTTAACGGACGCCTGTGCCAAACCTCCTGTCCTCCCGGACAGGCGCCGGGCACCCCGCCGAATGCTCCGGCGACTTTCTGTGTTCCGGTGGCATCGGTCTCGGTCCCGCCGGAATGCTCGACCGTGGTTGAGGATGCGTTGGGGGTCTGCTGTGCGCCACCAAGCGGCCTCTGCATCTCCGACCTTGATTGCTGCTCCGCCTTTTGCGCTATGAACGACGGCGTGTGTAAATCCGCGGCGGGGACCAGCTGTACCCGGAATGCAGAGTGCCGGTCGGGTGCTTGCCAGGCTGGTGTGTGCGGAATAGGATCGGCCGGTGCGCCTTGTGGGATCAGCGGCGATTGTGGTTCTGGCGTATGTGTAACGCGCACATGTGGGATCAGTCCGACCGGGGGACCGTGCCTCAGTCAGGGAGACTGCGCAGCGACGGACTTCTGTTCAGAAGGCACGTGTATAGCAAACGGCGAATGACCATGGCCTTGATCGGTTTACTGCTGGTCAGCGCCTGCTCCTCGGCGGGGGGAAGGCGTCAATCAGTGGATGGAGCATCGGTGGATGGAGCCATGGATGCCTCGTCACCTGACCAAGGCGCGGACCGACCCGGGGCCGACCAATCCATTTCCGAGGGAGGCGACGATCGCGCGACCGTCTCCGACACGGCGGTGCCCCTTGACGTGACACCTGCCATCGATGCGTTGGTGCCTGTCGACGCCGATGGGCCTGGCATTCCCGCGGATGATGGGAGCGGTGCCGATGGGGCGGTCGGCAACGCATGTCGCCCCGCCTGCATTGAGGAGGTCTTTGGACCGTGCTCCGAGCCCAAAGCGGGAACGTGCGTGAATACCGGGAAGCAGGTGTGCTTTTCGAATGGCGTTATACTGGCGACCACTCTCCTGGATGGGGGCGCCGGCAAACCGTTCGCCATGGTGACGCTCTTGAAGCCTGACGGGACCATGTGTGGCTATTACACGAACGCGGTCGGCGCGGACGGCAACGTCTATCTCGTCTACTACGATCCCAGTGGTGGCGAGGTCGCCCGGCAACAGCGGGTGGTGGCAGACGCCGCGGGTGGGGACCTTCTCTATACATGCGGTGGCCATACATACACGGTCACCAGCGCTCAACTTCAGGCGCCTGAATGTCACCACCTCCAACCGCGCGACTGTCCCATGGGAATGTGCCCATGATGGTTCGGACGTCGCTTCGGATGTCGCTTCCGCTATCAGACAGTGTCGTAAGTCGCTGTCTCGCGACACTGGTCCTCGCGCTCACCGGCCTCAACGGATGCGGATCGTCGTCCTCCGTGTGCGCCGGCAACATCAGCTGTCGCAGCAAGACCGGTGACAACTGCGGAGCCATCCCCGGCTGCGCATCCACGCCGGGATGTATTCATTACGGTCCCGCGCTCGATTCGAACTGCATGAATGTGTCCTCCGAGGCGAACTGTCTGTCGCCCTACTGCTCCTGGGTTGACAACACCTGCCAGTCGGTCTGCGTGACGATTACCTCGGAAATTGAATGTGACTACCACTCATTTCAGGTCACCGTGGGGGGCAGGGTGGAAAAGGTCACGCCTTGCGGGTGGTCGAAATGCTCAGGTGTTCCAGTCCAACCGAATTGCAGTCGATTCCCGGTTAACATGTGTCCCACCAACATGGGATGCGGAATTCAGAAGACCTGCTCATGGGGCGACTGCTAGAGCGGCTTCGCCGTTCGCGGGGGAGTTCGCTCTCCCGTCGGCCCACCCTCTCGTCGCCTTGCAGCGCTTCCTCGACGACGGCCGCCTTCCGATGCTTGGACCGGCGCTGCTGTCGCCAGAAAACGTACCGAATTGGTCAGCATTCTGATCGGGTCAGGCATCTAGAGCACCGCCTTGCCGGTGGGGGTGGGCCCTGGTCAGTGGCGGGGGTCGTCCTTCTTCTTGCGGTCGCCTGTCATCGTCCGCAGGCCAAGAGGGCAATCGAGGGGACGCCAGGACCGGTGCCTGCGGCACAGGAAGCTCTCACCTTGGCGCCATCTGGCGCGCTGCCATCCGGATGCGCGGTGGCGATCGGGATGGACCCGGCCGCGCTGGGGCCAGCCATTGAAGTCCTGGGGGGATTGATCAAGGCGGTGGCGCGAACGAATGGCGCGGTGTTCGGTATCGAGCCCAAGACTCATTTGCGTCGGATTGCCGCCTGTAAGATGCCTGGACGCGCGACGCGCGGACACCCGGGACGCTACGTGATTCTGATGTCGGGCCGAATTCCGCTGGAGCTGGTGGAGAGCGCGGTGGCCGATCAGAGGAGGGGGTTCCGCCGCGAGACCCTGGCCGGCCTTCCCATTGCCGGCGGCCCGACGTCGTGGATCGCGCGGCGGGGGAGCTCAAGCGCAGGAGCAGATGCGAGCGCGGGCGAGCTGGTCATGGCCAGCGATCGCGAACTCCTGCGTGAGACTCTCGTCGGGCCGCAAAACTCGTACCGCCTGGATCCGGACGCACCTTTTTCTGCGGTCATAGCGGGCCAGGAGCTGCGGGCCATCCTGGCGACCCAGCAAGGGGCCGGAGACACGGGCCTGGATCGGATTCAGGAGGTGGCAGTGACCGTCCCACCCGGCGCCCGGGTGGTCCGAATCCGCGCGTTCGTCGGGGATGCGCTGGTTTCGGAGAAGCTTGCGCGCTCGCTCAAGCCTCTCCTGTCGAACGTTGCCGCCAGTCTGGTGGGTCCCGACCGGTCCCCACCGGAGGTGACCACCACTGTCGACGCCGGAGACCTGATCCTCCACGCGGAGTTGGCCGACGGAAGCTGGGATGCCATTGCCGCCCGCCTGTTGCCGGGTAAAGTCAGCGGGCGCCCGCTTCCATTATCTGGATTGACGACGCCTTTTCGGTGAGCGGCAGATCCTGTTAAAGCCGCCCCTCCGGCGACGCAGATGGGGATGAGCTCAGGGTCGTCTTCCCGACGGAACAGATGAGGGGCGATGTTCCCGAAACTCTGGTTCGAGGTCGCAGGATGCCTTCCGCGTCCACAGTTGCTTGCCATCGCTGGTCGAGTACGCGGCCATCCGGCTGTCCGAACCCTTGACGCCTTGCCCGACCTCAAGCGAACCATCTCCGGATACTCGAACTCTGCGAGAACCGTGTGTAAGTCGGCGCAGTGTTCGGGGTTTTCGTCATTTCGCCGGGCAGGTTTCATCCCCGGCGCCTCATTCGACCAAGACGTCGGATCGTTGGTTGATGGCCGGTCGCTGAAGTAACCTTGCCGGCTCGAATGCTGATCCTTGTGACAGGAGCCGCCTCGCCTCTCGGTACCGCTGTCACTGCGCACTTCATGAGCGCGGGACATAGCGTGCGTGGCCTCGTTCGCACGCTGGACCACCCTGCTGCAATATCAACGGAGATCCTGAGGGGCGATATCACCGATCCCGCCGTCGTGGCGGCGGCGGCACGAGACGTTGAGGTCGCCGTCCACTGCGCAGCGTCGCACGCTTCCGACCTCGCCGACTCACGGCGTGTCAACGTCACGGGTACTGAGTTCCTGTGCGAGGCACTGCTGGCGTCCTCCCGCACCCCGCTCCTGGTCCATATCTCCACCGTTTCCGTCTATGACGACGCCGCCGGTCCCGACTTCGGCGAGGACAGCGCGTTGTGGTCCCATCCATCCGACGGATCCTATGGCTTCACAAAGGCAGAGGGCGAGCGCGCCATAGGCGACGCTGTCGGACGCGGGCTGGCCGCCGTAACTCTACGCCCCAGCATGATTCTTTCCCTGCATGCGCGCGCGCGCTGGGGCGCGGAGGCCGTGGCGCGTGCGCGCGCATCGGATGGGTGGGTGTTGCCGTTCCGCGAGCTGCCGTACACGCACGAGGACAATGTCGTCGCGGCGATTGTACTCGCGACGCGAACGCCTGGCGCGCGTGGTCGCGCGTACAACCTCGTCGATGCTGTGCTCGATACACCCGAGTACCTGGGCGCGATATACGCCGCCGCGGGCAAGCGCCCGCCGCACATTCCGCCCGACCTCCCACGCCTACGCTTCGCAGCCGAACGCGCCCGACGCGAGCTCCAATGGCGTCCTGCCCAAAAGGGGCGCGCCTTCCTCTCGCAGCTCTGCGCCGAGTGATCCTCACGGAAATGTCAGGTGATAAGCGCTTGAATCTCCGCCCAGATCGACGGTCTATGATTGGTCGCGTAGTCCGTCCCGCCTACTGGTTA
>JBDSME010000718.1:0-4440 GCA_039916065.1 Polyangia bacterium | reverse complement strand
GAAACCCGCCAAGCGCTGACGGCCGCCATGCCCCGCAAGCTGATCCTCTGCCGCTGCGAGGACGTCACCGCCGCCGACGTCGATCATGCGGTGGCAACCGGTTTCGCTGAGCTCGAGGAGGTGAAGCGGTACACCGGGTTTGGCACCGGCCCCTGCCAGGGCAAGGAGTGTTTGCGAGCGGTGGCGCTGCAGCTGGCGGCGGTGACCGGACGGCCCGCCGCCTCCCTGCAGCCCTTCACCACCCGGCCGCCTCTGCTCCCCACCGCGCTGAAACTGCTGGCGGACAGCAGTCAGGGCCGCCGAGGCCACCAGGGCGATGATGCCCCGAAGGACCACCGTGGCGGTTGAGCCCGCGTCGACGGCGCCGCTACCGTCTGCCGCGGACATCGCCATCATCGGCGGCGGGGTCATGGGACTGGCCATCGCCTACAACCTGGCGCGGCTGGGCGTGACGCGCGTGGCGGTGCTGGAAGGCAGCTACCTTGCCTCCGGTGCCTCGGGGCGAAACGGCGGCGGGCTGCGCCAGCAGTGGTCGACGGAGATGAATATCCGGCTGATGCAGGAATCGATCGAGCTCTGCGCGGGGTTCGCACAGCAGATGCGCATCAACATCTGGATGCGCCAGGGCGGATATCTGTTCTTGATCCGCACCGCCACCACCCGCACCGACGTTGAGCGCAACATCGCGCTGCAAAACCGGTGCGACGTCCCCACCCGGCTGATTTCCCCCGCGCAGGCGCGTGACCTGGTCCCCGAGCTGGATGTGGATCGGTTCATCGCCGCCTCTTACAACCCCACCGACGCGGTGATCTTCCCGTGGCCGTTCCTGTGGGGCTACGCAGGTGCCGCCACGCGACTGGGCGCCACCATCCACAGCGGAACGCCGGTCACCGCGATCGAGCGGCGCGGGGCGGACTTCCTGCTGCGCACGCCACGCGGCGATGTCACCGCCGGGCGGGTGATCAACACCGCCGGTGCCTGGTCTCCGCGGGTGGCGCGGCTGCTGGGTGTTGAGCTTCCCAACTGGCCGGCGCGGCACGAGATCCTCTCCACTGAACCGCTGAAACCGTTCCTGAAGCCAATGGTCTCGGTGCTTGAGTCCGGCCTCTACTTCTCGCAGTCCCTGCGGGGCGAGCTGGTGGGCGGCATCACCGTGCCCGAACCGCGCACCGACGAAATCCGTCTGGGCTCGCGTCTCGCTTTCCTGCGGGCCATGGCCACCGGCATGACGGAGGTGATGCCCCGGTTGGGTGACGTCAAGGTGGTGCGGCAATGGGCGGGGCCGTACGACATGACCAGCGACGGTAACCCCATCGTCGGGGAGGTGCCGGACGTGCCGGGTTTCTTCGTCTGCTGCGGCTTCATGGGCCACGGATTCATGATGGCGCCGGTGGTGGCCAAGTACTACGCCCTTCACTTGACGGGGCGCCAGACCCACCCGCTGTTTCAGCGATGGCGGCTGGCGCGCTTCGCCGAAGGAGCGCTGGAACACGAAGGCATGATCATCGGATGAACATCGCCCGGGCCGGATTCTTCCTCAACCGCCTCGAGGAAGACGTCGTTGACCCGGTGGCGGCGCGTCGCCGTCTGCGTTCGCATGGTGAGCGAAAAGCCGTGCGTACGCCGCCTGACCCAGGCTCTTCACCATCATCTGCTCGACCGTCCGCTCCAGGAGCGCCCTCTCCTCGGGTTCGGCATAGACGAACCGGATCCCCATCCCCGCCTCCTCATCGGCGACGGGCAAATCGGCGGCATCCCGCTCGCCCGGTCTCACCACCCAGCGCACCTCGCCCCGCAGCTCGATGGGCTCGCTGCTCACCGGCACAGTGAGGTGGAACCGGAACATGGTGCCCACCTCCAGCGGCCGATCAGTTTTGATGAACGTCCCCCCCTTGGAGATGTTCTTGGTGTAATCGTAGAAGAACGTGTTCAGCCGCTTGTACACCACCTTGAGAATAATCGGGGAGCGCCGCTCCTCACGGGATTCGTCCGCGTCTTCCTCCATGATCGCAGTCAGGGCCTCTGATCAATGGTAGGGGCGCTAACAAGGGGCGTCAACGCCGTCATCGCTGTGCTGACCAGCGGCCTGGAGGCGGGAGTCAAGCGGGTGGGACGGCGCGTGGTCATCTGGGGCGGCCTGGCGGCGGTGCTGGCTCTGGTGCTGGATTTCGTGCCGCTCTTCGACCTGCTGGGCTACGATTTTTCGTTCGTGATGGGGTTGCTGGCGACCCTGGCCTCCGTGGACATCGGTGCGGGCGTGGTGGCGGCGGCGCGGCGGCACGGGCGCCCGGCGACGGTGTTCACGCTGGCCGGCGAGTCGGCGGCCTGGTCCTTGGGCTTGCTGGTGGTTCCGCTGCTGCTGTCGCTGCTGAACGCGCTGCGCGTCCGCAACTGCAATCTGTCGAACGGATTGGCGTTCTATTTGTTGTTACCGGTGGCCACCGCCCTTTACGGCGCTGGCGCCGGGACGCTGTGTGGATTGCTGTCGGTGCGGCGCGGCCGCCTGCTGGCCTTCGCGGTGCCGGTGCTGTCGATCCTCTGGGCCCTGGCCCGCCTTTACTTCGACCCGCCGGTGTTCGCGTACGATCCCTTCGGCGGCTACTTCCCGGGCCCCATCTACGATGAGGCGTTACGGCCGTCGATGACGCTGTTGTTGTTCCGCCTGTGCAACCTGGTGTGGCTGGGGGCGGGCCTGACCGCGGCGTCCACCGTGTTCAGTCGCCGGAGCACGGCCGGTGGCCCACCCCTGGTCGAACCATCGCCGCGGTGGTGGCCGCGCCGGCGCGCCACACTGGCGCTGTTGCTCACCGGCGCCTCCGTGCTTCTGTTCGTGGAGCGCGGGGCCTTGCTCTTCCACGTGCGGCGCCCGGAGCTCGCCGCCATCCTCGACGGAGAGCGCCGGTCGACCCGCGTGATCTTGCGCTACGCCACCGCGGGCGGTCTGGGCGCGGCGGAGCTTGACCTGTTAATGGAGGATCTGGACTTCCGCTACGAACAGCTCCGCTCGCTGTTTCAGGTCGAGCCCGATCGCCCCATCACGGTCTATCAATTTCCCAGCGCCGAAGAGAAGAAGGCGCTGGTGGGCGCGGGACACACCCTTTATGCGAAGCCCTGGACACGCGAGATCTTCGTGCAGGGGGAGCAGTTCCCATCGCGCCGATTGCGCCACGAGATGGCGCACGTATTCGCCGCTTCTTTCGGAGATCCCCTGTTCGGCGTGGCCTTCCGCTGGCGCTGGAAGGGTCCACTACCGGTGCCACGGCTGGCCAGCGGGTTGGTCGAAGGCATCGCCGAGGCGGCGGACTTCACCGACCCTGACGGCGGCTCGACCACACACCAGGAAGCGGCGGCCATACTGGCGGATGGACGGGGCGCTCCCTTGCGCGACCTGATGGGGGCGGGATTCTCGACGCTGTCGGGGGCGCGGGCCTACACCCTGGCCGGCTCCTTCTGCCGATTCTTGCTGGACACCAGGGGCGCCGAAAAGCTGAAGGCCATCTATCAATCCGCCGGCGACTTCCCCGGCGTATATGGCACCACCCTGGACAGCCTGGAGACGGAGTGGCACCGCTTTCTCACCGCCCAGCCGCTCTCTGCCGAACAGCGCGCCCGCGCCCGGGAGCAGTTTCGCCGCCCCGCCATCTTCAAGAAGGTGTGCGCGCGCGAGCAGGCGGCGCGGGTGGGGCAGGCACGGGCACTCGTTGCCTCGGCGCCCGCCCGGGCGCTGACCCTCCTGGAACAAGCCTGTGACGACGAACCGGATGAGCCGAATCTGCGCGTTGACCTGGCCCAGGCCACGGCGGCCGCCGGCGATTCCGGGACCGCCCTGCGCCTCCTGGCCAGCGTGGCGCGCGACGGCCAGGTGACCTCCCCGGTGCGCTCGCGCGCCGCCAGCTTGGCCGCCACCGTTCATTTTCACCTGGGCGATCTCGACAACGCGCGCGCGGCGCTGCGCGACGTGCTGGCCGTGGCCAGCGACGAAAGCGAGCGGCGTCAGGCCATCGCGAAGCTGCGAGCACTCGAAGATGAGCCCTCGCGCCGGACCCTGGGGAGGGCCCTGTTCGGCGACAACGTGACCGGCGCCGTCGACCCGGTGCTGGCTTTCTATCTGCTCGCCGAGTTCGCGCGGGTGCACCCCGATGACGCGCTCGGCCCCTACCTGGTGGGCAGACAGCTCAGCGGCCGCGACGCCGGGTCCGCGGTGCCGTTCCTGCGTACCGCCTGTGAGCCAGACAGCGGCAGCCAGTTCACTGGCATCACCTTGCAGCTAGATTTCCGCCGTGAATGTCTGCGCATGATGATGTGGGCCGCCTTCCGCTCGGGCGACCTGAGCCGCAGCGCCGCCGCGGCACGCACGCTGGCCACCGAGACCAGCGAAGAAGCGGAACGGCTGCGGGTAAGAGATTTTCTGGAACGCGTGACCTGGCGTCAGGCCAGGCA
>JBDSME010000717.1:0-2956 GCA_039916065.1 Polyangia bacterium | reverse complement strand
GGCGGGTGTACGCGCTGGCCCGCGGCGAAAATGCCCTGGTGTCGAAGAGCTACCGCGCCAGCGACGTCAGGGACGCCATCCATGAATTCGCCAACGACATCATGCAGGCCTTCACCGGCGTGCGCGGCGTGTTCGGTTCCCGCATCGTCTTCGCCCAGACCGGGGCCGGCGGTCACGAGATCGCCAGCGTGGACATGGACGGTGGGCGCACCACCGTGTTGACCAAGATGCAGTCCGAGTGCCTGCTGCCGGCCTATTCGCCATCGGGAAACGAGGTGGCCTTCACCTCCTACCTGCGTGACAACCCCGATTTGTGGATTGTGCCAGCAGGCGGCGGACGGGCGCGGCGCACCTCCAAGCAGCCGGGCATGAATACCGGAGCGGCGTGGTCACCCGACGGGGGATCGCTGGCCCTGACCATGTCGTACCAGGGCAACTCCGAGCTTTACAAGATCAGCCCCGCGGACGGCTCGGTGAAGGCGCGGTTGACCAACAGCCCCAGCATCGACAGCTCGCCCAGCTTTTCGCCCGACGGCAGTCAACTTGCGTTCGTGTCCAATCGTCAGGGATCGCCGCAGATCTTCCTCATGTCGGCGTCGGGCGGGGCGGTGCGGCGCCTCACCTATCAGGGCAAGTACAACCAGACGCCGCGCTGGAATCCGGATTCCAAGAAGGCGCTGGTCGCCTTCACCGGCCGTGATGAACGTGGGGTATTCGACGTGTTCATCATCGATGTGAAGACGCAGCAGGTGACGCGGGTGACGCAGAACAAGGGGTCCAACCTGGATCCGGCCTGGTCTCCCGACGGGCGCCTGCTTGCCTACGCGTCGTCACGGGGAGGGTTGTTCGTCAACAACCCCGAGACCCACCATGAGGTGCAGATCACCCGTGGTGGCGCGGCTTCGCCCTCATGGGGTCCGGCACCGAAACGCTGAGCGCCAGATCGGCAAGATCGGCAAGATCGGCAAGATCGGCTCGTATAGATCGGATGGACCGGCGGGATCGGGAGATCAGATGGAACAGACGGGACCCATCGCCACCATCGACGTGGGCACGAACACCACGCTGCTGCTGGTGGCCCGGCCGCGGCCGGGCGCGGCGCTCAGTGACGCCGAGGTGCTGGTGGATGCCGCGGAGATAACCCGTCTGGGACGGGGAATCGGCACTGCGGGAAACCTGGGACAGGAAGGGATCCAAGCAACACTGGTGGCCCTGGAGATCTATGCGCGCACCGCCGCGCACCAGGGCGCGCCCATCGCGGCGGTGGGTACCGAGGCGCTGCGACGTGCGCCTAACGCCGCCGCCTTTCTGGAACCGGCGGAGAAGATCCTGGGAGTTCCCGTCACGGTGATTGATGGCGATCGCGAGGCCGAACTGACCTTTCGTGCCGTTCGCGAGTCCTTCGCCTCCGAAATGGCGCGTGGCCGTGCGGCGGTGGTGGACATCGGCGGCGGGTCGACGGAGATCATCATCGCCGATCGCGGGGCAGTGACCTTCCGGCGCAGTCTGCCGCTCGGTTCGGTGCGTCTACACGAGCGGCACATCAACCACGATCCGCCGTTGCCTTCGGAGCTGAGAGAGCTGGAGCGGGAAATCTCGGCGATGCTGGACCAGATTCCGCAAGCATTCTCGGGCGCAGGCGGCTCCGGTGTGGCACCGGCGATGTTGGTGGGAGTGGCCGGAACAGTCACCTCGTTGGCCGCCATGGCCATGAACCTGGCCAGCTACGATTCGGCGCGGGTTCATGGCGCGGTGTTGTCGATGGGGGACATCGACGCCCAGATCGCCCGATTGGCGCGCGCCACGCAGTCGGAACGCGAACAGATCGCGGGCCTGGACCCGCGGCGGGCGGACGTAATCCTGGCCGGGGCGCTGTTGCTGCGGGAGATCACCCGGCGTGCCGGCCTGAACGACGTCCGGGTCAGCGATCGGGGAATCAAGTGGGGCCTGTTCTATGAGCGGGCTCAATCCGTCATCCCCCTTCGGTGACTGCCGGAGCGCCTCTCGACCGCCGCCACCGCTTGCTGGTTGTCACCGACGACGCTATTTTGCCGGGGTGAGGCGACGGTGTCCGTGGACCGGCAGCGGGATTGTGAGCTGGGGCGGTCCTCTGCTGGCGATGGTGCTGATGGCGACCACCTCCTGTCGCGGAAAAGCGGAACCGCCTCCGGGACCGTTCGCCGACAATTTCGACCGCCCCGTCGATCGTCCCGATCGTCCCTATCTGGGGGACGATTGGCGTGACACCGGCGGCAACTACACCGTGAACGCGGGAAGACTGGTGGCGCGCAACGCTTACAATCACCCGTTGTGGCTTCGCAAGAAGCTGCCCCGGGACGCGACCATCGATTTCGACGTCGAGTCGCACAGCGACGCCGGAGACGTCAAGGTCGAGCTGTACGGCGACGGAGAGTCATTCGACCCGGATCGCGGCGGCTATGTGTCCAGTGGTTACGTGCTGATCTTCGGCGGCTGGCACAACTCCTTGTCGGTGATCTGCCGAAACAACGAACATGATGAGGGGCGCAAGTCGTCCCGGGCCGACCAGCGGGTCCAGCCCGGGCGGCGTTATCATTTCACCGTGAAGCGCACAACCGACGGAACCATCGATTGGCGCATCGACGGACAACCTTTCCTGGCCTGGACGGATCCGCAACCGCTGGCCGGGCGCGGACACGAGTATTTCGCCTTCAACGACTGGGAAGCCGAAGTGCTGTTCGACGACCTGTCCATCACCCCCCTGGCGCCTTGATGGAGTTACCCTCCGTTGCGCGAAGGATGCGGGAGCCCAGGTTTCCCCTGAAGAAGCAGCTGGAGCGGCTTCGCCGCCGCAAGAACGCTCTCATCTACACCCACGACAACCCCGATCCGGATTCGCTGGCGGCGGCGTGGGGGCTGGCGCGGCTGTTCCGCCACACACTGGACGTGGAAACCACCATAGCCCACGGGGGCATCG
>JBDSME010000716.1:0-4634 GCA_039916065.1 Polyangia bacterium | reverse complement strand
GGATGAAGCAACGCTGTTGTTCGCCGCCACCACCCCGGCCTCCTGGACCCGCTGTAGACGATCACGTAGTCCCATCGGCTACCCTCCTCGAAAGCAGTCCACGAAGAAATCCCTTGGGGGCGGCCTTGTCAGCCACCAGCTCGCCCGAAACCAACGAGACCAGGTCGGCGATGTCCTGGGTCAATCGGGCGCGCGGGGCGGCCTCCACCAGCAGGACGCCGCGGTTGATGGCGTCGATGATGGACACGAAGTCGTTGGTGATGGTGTGTGCCACCGGGGCCTTCAACGTGTCGGCGACGACCTCCAGAGTGATCTTGGAGGCCTTGTGGTAGCGGTTCAGGATCAACTTCACCTTTTGTTGGTCGTAACCGAGCCGGCCGAACAGCTCCAGACAACGCTGGGCGTTTCGCACCGCCGGCACGTCCTGGGTCAGCACCATCAACAGCACCTGGCTGGCATCCAGGGCCGCCAGCGACATCTCGTCGAACCCGCGCACCCCGTCCACGATCACCCGGTCGTAATGCTTGCGCAGTATGCCGAGCAGTTTGCCTATATCGGCGGGGGCGATGTGCTCGGATTCTTCCATGCGCCCGCTCTGCGCCAGGACCGCCACCCCTGAGCTGTGCTTGGTGATGGAGGTTTCCAGCAGGTCGCGATCCAGGCGGGCCAGGTTGGAGAGCAGATCACTGATGGAATAGCTGCCGGCGATGTCCATGAATGACACCACGTCCCCCAGATGCAGATCCAGGTCCACCAGGCAGACCCGCATCCCCTTTCGCTGCAGAGCCCCGGCCAGGTTGGTGGCGATCATGGTCGAACCCACCCCCCCCTTGGCGGGGAACACCGTGATCACGGACCCGTCGGACTGGGCCTCCAGGTGCGCGGCCTGCGCACGCACCGCCATCTGAATCTCGTCCGCGTCCGAGTCGACCACGAATTCCCGGGCGCCCGAACGCATGGCCCGCAGGATAAGGTCCGAATCCTTGGTCTGGCTGACCACGATCACCACGCCGCCGGCGGCGGTGACGTTGTAGATGTATCCGAAATTGTGGGGCGTCTGGGGGGAAACCGCCACCAGCACCACGCCCGGCTTCACCTTGCGGTATTCGTCCGCCACCTGTTCGGGCCGCACCGCCGACGTCACCACCTGGGCCATGTTCTGCAAGGCGCGGCGGAGGTTGGCCTCCACCGCTTGATCGGCCCCGACAATCAACACTGTGGTCTTCTGCATGATTTTTTCCGTTCAGCGAAATTCAGCGAAACTCAGCACCGCGGGCGCAACCGCGGTCTCCTCGTGTCAGCGGATAAAGCCCAGCTCGCCTGCCGGACCGCGGCGTCCTCCAGCGTCGTCGCTCTTCTTTGGACTGGTCTTTGTTTCGGCCGGGCTCTCGCCGGTGGCCGCCGGCTTTGCATTCACCGCGGTTTCAGGGGTCGTCGGTGCCAATCGGGTGCCGGGGTGGGTGCGTGGAGGTTTCGTGTTGGCGCCACCCTCGCTGCCCAGCAAGAACAACTCGAAGTCGTTGGGGTCGTTCTGCTCATCCTCGGTGGGCAGGCGCGGCACCTCGTGGGGCGCCATGGGGCGGGCCAAATGGGCGGTGACGATCACCAGCAGCTCGGATTCGTCGCGGGCGTAGGAAATCGACCGGAACAGGGCGCCCAGGATGGGCAGATCACCGAGCAGCGGAATCTTGTCGATCTGGGAGCGCATGCGGCTGGACATCAAGCCGGCGATGGCGAAGCTCTGCCCGTCGCTGAGCCGCACCGTGGTTTCACTCTGCCGCGAGGTGAGGCCGGGCACCGAAAAGCCGCCGACGGTGACGGCGCGGCTGGAATCGATGTCGCTGACCTCGGTGGCCAGCTTCAGATTGAGCAGGCCATCGCTGACCACCGTGGGAGTGAAGGCCAGCATGATGCCGAACTTCTTCCAGGTCACTGAGACGGCGCCCAGTCCGGTGGACATGGGGATGGGGAACTCACCGCCCGCCAAGAACTTCGCTTCCTGCCCCGACATGGCCACCAAGGTGGGCTCTGCAAGCATCTTGGCCATCCCCGTCGACTCCAGCAGGCTGAGCATCGAACTGAAGGGAAAGTTTGGCAGGCCGGAGAACAAGAGCGAGAAGCCCGACGCGGGAGAGTTGGGGTAGACAGCGGGACGGCCAGCGGTGCCGGTGCCCGGAATGTTGAGGAACTGGCCCGCGTTGGTACCGGGGTTGGTCATTCCGCCAACGAAACGTCCAGCGGCATCCTTGGCGAAGAAGTTGAATCCGATCTCGCGCAGACCCTTGCGCGACACCTCGGCGAACTTCACCTCCAGCTGCACCTGCTGATTGCCCGTCACCCTGATGAGGTTGGCGATCTTCTCGGCATGCAACTTGGCGACCTCGGCGGCCCGCTCCGGCACACGCACGTCTGACACCTCCCCCGACAGCACGATCAGATCGCCGCCGGCCGGCGTGGCGGTGATCTTCTCCCCCGGAAACAGCTCGGTGAATTGCCGCCTCAAAGCATCCAGGTTGCGGCTCACCACCAGGGATATCACCAGCGGTTCGTCATGCTTGTTCCACAGGGTGAGGTCGGTCGCACCCACACCTCGCGAGGTCAGCAGGATCTGCGCCTGGGTGATCACCTTCAGGTCCGCCACCCGCGGATCCGCCACCGAAACCCGTACGATGGCCTCGGACAGTACCAGCAGGCGATTCTGCCCCATTTCGAGTGCAAGATTCTGGGCGGCCCCCACCTCCCGCTCGATCCGGATCACGGAGGCATTCTCCGCCACCCCCTTGGTCGGCCCCTCGGCCCCGAAGGCCGCCGCTGGCAGGAAAGCGCAAGCGCAGGCGCAGAGCATGGCCGCCAATGCTGCTGGCAGCCCTGGGGAGGCGATCGGGCGAGAAGCAATTCTGGTCCGGCGCGGCGCTGTCATTTCTTGGGCACCGATCGCGAATCGAACTTCCGCTCTTCGAAGCGGTCACCGCGAAGGATCTCGACCGTCTCACGATCTCTTTTGGCGGGAGCGCCCCCTGACGCCCCTGCGAGGCGACGCTTTCGGAGAGCAGCGGCGGCAGCAGCGGACATCCTGGCAGGTGGCGCGCTGGCCGCCGCTGTCACCCCGACCTGTCCCGGGGGCGCTGGTTCGACGGCCACCGGCACGCCCGCCTCAGCCAGCAGGTTCGACGGGTTGCTGCCAAAGGTGGCCACGGCGGCGGTGTCAGTCCAGCTTCGCAGCGTCAAGATGAGCCGTCCCTCGTTCGCGGCCAGTCCCAGCTTCTCCGCTTGCGGAGGACTCACCAGCAAGGTGGCCACCGTCGCCGGGCTGGCCTCGCGCCGCGTGTGGTCCGCAACGTCGATTTCCTTGCCCACCGCCAGCACCTTCACGTTCTGCAGAATGACCTTTGACGTGGCCTCGGCGTTGGCCGGTTTGGTGGGTCTCATGATGACCAGCACGTCAACGTGATCGTCTGGGTGAATGAAGCCGGCCACCCCCACCACGTCGTCCACCCGGACTGCCATGGCGCGCATGTTCGCGGGAATCAGCGCTGCCAGGCCGTTGCCGGCGTTCTTATCGGCGAGTTGCGAGGGGCGAATCGGCTCGCCCACCACCACGTGGGAGATCAGCACCCGGTCGATGACCTCCTTGGGATCGCGGATGGCTCCCGCGGGGAGCGCACTCAACGGCCAATCGGTGGTCTTCAACTGGTCGGCCTTGAGGCGGGTGGCCATGGGAAGGTCAACCGCCGCTACCACGATCTTGGCCACCGGAGCCGAGACGGTTACCGTCTGTCGGTCCAGGTAACCGGCGATCAGCAACGCCGCGCCCAGACCTGCCATCGCCGCCACGGCCCAGAAAACAACGGCGCGGGAACCCGAGCGGCGGGCCCCTGTGGACACCGCGCGCAACCGCGCTGTCCCACTCATCACGTCGTTTCCCATTTGGTCATCTCCTCCTGGATGATTCGCTCATCACGGTGTCGGGCGGCGGATGGTCTGCGCCATCCCTTGACTCACCTCGACAGCTTCGGGTGAGTTCCTGAGTCCGGATCGCGCCTTTGGCGCTCGCGGGAGGGCTCGCCCTCCCGCGGGCCCACCCGGTTGCCGTCGAAGCCGGCGCGGCAAAGCCGCGCCTCCCGGTGCTTGGCCCGGCGCTGCGGTCGCCTGAAAACCTGCTTCAGTCCTCACCATTCTGATCGGGGAAGGCATCTAGCGCGGCTTCGCCGACGCAATGGGCCTGGGAAGGCGCCGCCAATGTGCAAAAGTGAACGGACGGTCAGATGCCGCCGCGCCACCACACGAAGACGGCGCCCGCTGCGATGGCGACGCCGTAGGGCACGGATACGCGCCCCGCGGACGCGACCGGAACATCCGGTATCATCTTATGGAGAGCGGCCAAGGTCAGGTTCTGCCGGATCTCCTGGCGCACGCCGCGCCGGGAAGCCAGCAAACAGACCGCGGCCACCACACCGCCGGCCAGCGCCGCCGCCAACCAGTAGGCAGGCAACAGCCGGGGGCCGATCCAGATTGCAACCGCGCCGGCCAGCTTTACGTCGCCGCCGCCGATGCCTCCCCGTTGCCAAAAAATGAATAGCAGGGCAATGGTGGCCACGCCACCGGCCAGCCCGAACAGGGCGGCCAGTGCGCCC
>JBDSME010000715.1:0-2894 GCA_039916065.1 Polyangia bacterium | reverse complement strand
GCGGGCCCAGCCAGCCGTGCGCGCGCAACAGCGGCGTCAAAGCAAATCCGATAGCGCCGTACACCGTGGCGGGAACGGTGATGCGCGAGCCGACCACCATCCCGGCGCCGATGTTCGACGCCGAGATGTGCGTGGCGCCGATCCAGCGCACGCGCTCGGCGAGCGCCGCCACCACCGCGCCGCCCGCTGTTCCGCCGCCCAGCTTGCCGATGGACCGCCGCAACAGCCGAGGATCGGTGAGGGCGCGCAGGATATTGGCCACCGCGTGCCCGGAGGGATATTCCAGGCGCATGCGATCCACCAGCAGCGGCGTGTACAGCATGCCCACCCCCACGCCGAACATCCCCACGCAGAAGAAGAACAGCATCAACTTCCACGGTGCTGGCAGGGGCATCCCCAACCAGACCATCGCCTGGATGAGCACACACATTCCCGACAGCGACGCCACGGAGGCGGCCAGGGTCTGCATGTAGTTGGCGCCGTGCTTGCCTTCGACGCCGTACCCATACGTGACGGCGCTGCCCAGGATCCCGGCCAGCACCTGACCGCTCAGGAAGAACCCCAGGCTGAAGTTCATGTACGCCGCGGTGATGCCGCCGAGCGGCCCCAGGATGAACACCGCCACACCCACCAGCAGCGCGTGATAGGCCGGCGAGCCAGCGCGCGGCAACCAGGACCGGCGCACGGTGACAGGTGGCACAAAGTTCAGGCTAGCCGCGCCGCCGGTCGGCGGCAATTCTCTGCTAGCTTTTGCAGCCAACATGTCAGCCAGTCTTCTGGTGGTGCAGGTCGCCGTACACGTGAAGCCCGATGCCGTGGAGGCCTTTCGCGCGGCAACGCTGGAGAATGCCCGCGCCAGCGTTCGTGAACCGGGCGTGGCGCGGTTCGACGTGGTCCAGGACCGCGACGAACCCACCCGGTTCGTGCTCATCGAGGTGTACCGCACCGCCGAGGCGCCCGACGCGCACAAGGCGACCGCGCATTACCTGAAGTGGCGGGACACCGTCGCCACGATGATGGCCGAGCCGCGCACCAGTCGGAAGTTCACCAACGTTTTTCCGGAAGACACCGCCTGGTGATGCCTTACCTGATCAAAACCTTGATGACTGAAGCAGTTTTTCAGGCGACGGAAGGACCGGTCCAAGCACCGGGAGGCGCGGCTTTGCCGCGCCGGGCTCGACGCCAAGTGGGTGGGCCCCCGTAAGATGCCAGGGCTGGCCCTGCCGCGAGCGCCGAAGGCGCGTTGGTGACCTTCGAGCTGGCGACCGCGGGGCGGATCCTGGTGGGCGGCGGGGTCCGCGATCAGGTTGCCGATGCGGTGATCTCGTATGGCGGCAGGTCGGTCCTGCTGATCACCGGGCGCAGCAGCGATCGCGCGGCGCCGCTGGCGGCGGCCCTGGGCGCGCGCGGCGTGACCACTCACCTGTTCGCGGTTTCCGGAGAACCCACGGTGGAGGTGGCCCGCGCCGGGGTGCAGGTCTGCCAGTCGGTGCGGGCGGACGTGGTGGTGGCGCTGGGGGGCGGCAGCGCGCTGGACGTTGGCAAGGCGGTCGCGGCGCTGGTCACCAATGACGGCGATCCTCTGGACTATCTCGAGGTGGTGGGGCGCGGGCGCGTGCTGGCGGCGGCGCCGCTCCCCTTCGTCGCCATCCCGACCACGGCGGGCACCGGTTCAGAGGTCACCCGCAACGCCGTGCTGTCGGTGCCCGAGGCCCGGGTGAAGGCGAGCCTGCGCAGCCCCCTCATGCTGCCGCGGCTGGCGGTGATCGATCCCGACCTTTTGTCGGGAGTCCCCGCTTCGGTGATCGCCAGCAGCGGCGTGGACGCCCTGTCCCAGGTCATCGAACCATTTCTTTCCATCCGGTCCAACCCCATCACCGACGCGCTGGCACGTGACGGAATCCAGCGGTCGGCGCGCTCGCTGCGGCGGGCCTATCTGGGCGCGTTGGTTGACGATGCCGACGCGCGAAGCGATCTGGCGCTGGCCAGCCTGTGCAGTGGGTTCTGTCTGGCCAACGCGGGGCTCGGTGCCGTGCACGGCTTCGCGGCCCCCGCCGGGGGAATGTTCGGCGCGCCCCACGGCGCCGTCTGTGCCGCGCTGCTGCCGCATGTGCTGGAGGTGAACCTGCGGGCCCTGCGCGAACGTGCGCCCGAGCATCCCGCGCTGGCGCGCATGGACGAGCTGGCGGCCCTGCTGACGGGCGCCAATCGCCAGGACGTCACCGCGGCGGACGGCATCGCCTTCGTGACCGACCTCTGCCAGGCCCTGCACATCCCCGGCCTGGGCCGCCACGGAATGACCCGCGGCGACATCCCCGCGCTGGTCGAAAAGGCCAAGGTAGCCAGCAGCATGAAAGGCAACCCGCTGCCCCTCACCGATGCCGAGCTGACCGAGATCGCCGACCGCGCGCTCTGAAAATTCAGCGTCTGGCTCACGGGTGTCTGGCAGGGGGGCCGCCAACGTCCTGCCCCTGGGACTTCGTTTCCGACAGCGGGAACACCGGACGTTTCGCGTTGGATGCGGTGGCGTGTTCCTGGCGGCGGCGCTGACCGAGCCTGACCGCTCGCCAGATATAATCGGCCAGCGCCAGCAGGCCGACGGTGCACGAAACACCGGCCGCCCACCAGCTGATGCGGCTGCGGAACAGCAGCGCGCTCACCGCCGCGAACTGCGACACGGTGGCGGCCTTGCCGAGGACGCTGGCGCGAAAATCGTAACGGAGCCATCGGCGGAGCGCCGGGATCGCGGCGTAGACCAGAGACAGCGGAAACTGGACGAGTTCGCGCGCCAGTATCAATCCCAGCAGGCTGAGCGGCGGACGGGTCTGGTGCCAGATAGCCCACAGCACCGTAGCCACGAAGAACTTGTCGCAGACGGGATCCAACCAGGAGCC
>JBDSME010000714.1:0-4763 GCA_039916065.1 Polyangia bacterium | reverse complement strand
CGGCCTCGGGCAGGATTTCACGAACTGGGACTGGGGATGTCTTGGGCAAGGTCGCGGGTCCATTCTCCGCCCATCGGCTCTTAAGTTTCCAGGAGGGACTGTCTCACGCGACATTGGCACAGGGGGTGACTGCAGCGGCCTTGCTGCTGATTCCGAACTGCTTCGCCGCCATCGACTACGCACCGGTGCGTGCCGAGGAACAGCCTACGGTCGTGCCCTTTTCAAGTGGGCAGATACGCAAACACTCACCGATGGTCCCCGAACCCGAGCGTGACTCAGAGCCACCGGTGACTGCGCCAGGAGGAGTTGACAAATAGTCTTGCCGCGAAGCGCTCCGGCTGTGCGCCCCTGGTCACGGCAGGGCGCCGACGGCTGCGACAAGGTTGTGCACGCAGTTCGCCCGGCGCCCGATATCATGTCGACATGACCAGCATCGCCCCGCCACCCCTGGTCACGTACGGCGCGATTCACTTCGCCAAGGTTTTCCCAGTCGCGCGGACGACGTGCAGTCAGGCTCGCGTGCCGGCGTCGGCGGACTGGACGTTCGTGACGTGCTCGCGATGCCTGGAGCTCGGCGCAAGCCGTACCCGGTTGGCGGGAGCGCGGCGCGATCAGTTAGCGGCAGAGGCGGCGGAGCGCGAGAGGATGACCACGTGACTCCTAAGCAAGAGGACCGCCGCTTGCGGAAATCTTGAGATACGAGAAGCTCGGCGCACGACATGCCCGGCGCCCCAAGACTACTTCTGCTAGCAGCCATTGGGTTGTCCTGGAATTGCAAGCCGCAACCCTCCACGTCCTCGAACGATGTCCGTGAACTGAAGGCTCGCATCGCAAGGCTAGAGCAGAAAGTTCACGAACTCGATCTCGACGCCGTAAATTTGCGCATTCAACAGAAATACGGCCCTGCGGCGACGCTGAGGGCCCAGGGCCTCAACAGGTACCAGCGAATCGAAACGCCCAGCGGGGCGTTCCTCGTTTTACTCAAGAAGTTCGAGCGAGTTCCTATCGGCTACTCGGTTCTAATCGAAATCGGAAATCCCCAGTTCATCACATTCCCGGATGCGAACGTCCGTATCTCTTGGGGGGGCACTGACTCTAACCTTAGCGCCTGGAGCGACGACGCTTTTGTTGAGTTGATGGAAACAGACGTCTTTTCCGTGAGTGCCCCAGCGTCCGCGACGGATGCCCATCGGGCGGAGTTGCTGGACGCTGGATCTGTTCTCACACCAGACGGGAGCAGCGCCACCAACTCGCGACGGTCGGAAGCTGAATCCGCGCCCCGATCACAAGAGATGACCCTCAACCTTCTTCCCGGGCATTGGAGCCGCATAGAAGCCATCATCCCCGCACGCGATGAGAAATCGGTCGGGGTCATTAGTGTCAGTATCAAGACCAAACGAGTCAGTCTCGAGCGCTGAACGGCGGTGCCGGGGCTGCCACGCACTTTTCTTCACGAACCGGCGGCAGACCTCGAAGGTGGGGTCAGCCGACGTGGATACGGTTCGGGCGCTATTCCACGGCGCGATCGCTTTATCGCTGGCATCGTCGAAAGGCAGCACCTTGGCTGGCGCGGCGATTCCGTCACGCGCTGTCCGGCGCAGTTCAGGGGTTCATTTCCACCTCTTCGGGTGCATCCCCTTTGGGGCATGCCCAACGCGCATCGCTCAAACCGGGCCAGGTGCTTGGGCGCTATCTGGGCGCTTAAGGGGTTCATTCCACCCCTTCCAGTGCATCCCCCTGCTACCTGAAACCCCGAGAATTCAGCCTCTTTCATCTCCGTGCATCGGACCACAGTTGTCTTAAAATCCGCGGCCCGAAAGGGCTTACGGGTTCAAGTCCCGTCCCCGGCACTGTTTAGGATCATTCGGGGAGATCCCTGCCCGCTGCCGGCGCGGTAGTATCCGTGGTAGTATCTAAATGACCATGCAGACGAAAACCGTTGGCCGCGTCAGCGCGCCGAAGCGTGCCCGCCGCCGCAAGACAACGCGGGGTGGGACCTCGAAGAAGATGGCCGTGTCGTTCGAGCCCCACCTCGCCGCTGACATCCAGCGTGCGGCGAAGCAGGGGACAGGTGGCAACGTCTCGGCGTGGCTGGCGCTGGCGGCGGCCGACCGCATCCGCCAGGATAACCTCGCTGGCGCTCTTGCGTGGATGGAGGAGAAGAACGGCCCGAGCACCCCCGAAGAGATGGCACGAGCGGAGCGGCTGTGGCCCAGGGGCTGACGCTGGATGCTGGCGCCCTGATCGCTTTCGAGAAGCGTGATCGAACGCTCCAGGGGATGATCGACCTGGCTGTACAGCGGGGCGCCCGGTTGACCGTCCCCGCAGTCGTACTGGCGCAGGTCTGGCGCGGCAACCAGGCACCGCTTTCCCGTTTACTCGCGGGTTGCATCGTCGAAGTCTTGGATGGCGAGCGCGCCCAAAGTATCGGCTCCTTGCTGCGCAGCGCTCGCCGCGCTGACGTGGTGGACGGGGCGGTGGTGGAGAGCGCCGCGTGTCGAGGCGATGCGATCGTGACATCTGATCCCGACGACATCGGGCACCTGGTGGACGCGCTTGGCGCGCGCCTGCGCGTTCTGGTGGTCTAAGGCGCCATACCGGCGGGCTGAGCGGTTTCTAGCGGCCAGGCGTTGTCATAGACTGCGCGCGACCATGAGTGTGTCCATCGAATACCGCACGGATCGCGCGCTCAGCGCCGACGAGTTCACTGGCATACTCGTGCGCTCGACGCTGGGCGAACGCCGTCCTCTCGACGACCGCGCATGCATCGAAGGAATGGTTCGCAACAGCAACCTGATGGTGACGGCCTGGGACGGCGCCGCATTGATCGGCGTGGCCCGCTCCATGACTGACTTCTTCTATGCGTGTTACCTCTCGGAGCTGGCGGTCGATGTCCGCTACCAGCGAACCGGCATCGGCCGCGCTCTGGTTCAGCACACGATGAGGCGACTGGGTCCACATTGCAAAATCCTGCTCATCGCCGCGCCAGCCGCCGCCGACTACTACCGACAAATTGGCTTCGTTCACAACGAAAGATGCTGGGAGCTCGCGCACCCGGACCCATGAGAGCGTTCGGCCCGGACGCAGGGAGTGCCCGCCCGGTCGCGCTGGCGACCTCCTTGGTTGGTGTGATGGATGACTTCGCGCTGAGCCGGTGAGACAGGCACTTCGTGTCGCCAGAAGAGTGCGCCACGGCACGAACGGGTCTGGCATCGCCCTTGCCTACCGCCGGTACATGCCACAAGTTAGATGGGTCGCGGGTGTGCTCTCTGTTTTGGGCATCGTCGGTACGATGGTCACGGGGTGTGCGGCGCCGGCTCCGTTGGTTTCGCTGCGCCCGCGCGCCGCGCCCGTGGTGTGGGTGGCCGGGCGCGCTTCGATTCGGCAGGAGCAGGATGGCGTGACGGTGGCGACAGCGTTTGAGCATCAGGACGGGGATAAACTGGCCGTCAGGGTCGAGGTGCAGAATGGCACCGACCAGCAGATCGAGGTCGGGCCACGCCGCATCACGTTCATGACTTGCACGGACCCGACGCCCACGTCGTGTTCTCGAGCATCGCGGGTGGTCGACCCCGAGGCAGCGCTGGCGGCGATCGATCAGCAGCGCTCGCTCGAAGAAGCGGACGCGCAGAATACTGCTCTTTTAAACGGATCCCTTCTATTGCTGACCGCGGTCTCCGAAGTGGCCACAGTAGCCTCTGGGAAAGCGGGCCGCACCACCGGCTTGCAATCGGCCGCGGCCGCCAACGAGATGGAAAACGATCGCCAGCGCCGCGACTCCGCCCTGTCGTCTTTGGCAGCGCAGCGTCAGCTCTGGTCGAACGCTGCCTTTCGGCGAACTACTCTATTTCCCTCGTCCGGTCACGGGGGACTGGTCTTCATCCCCATCGACCTGCAGACGCGCTACTTGTGGGTGGACGTCTGGGGCCCAGATCAGCGGCGTTTTCGCTTTCAATTCGAGCAGGTGATAACGCCTGTTGTTCCACCTGGCAGCGAACATCGGACGTCTCAGTCCTTGATTCCCGCCACCGTCGTCAGGCAGTAATAGCAGCGCCGCAACGTAGCGGCGCCTCCACAACGACCGCTTTCATCGCCAGCGTCGGCGTGCCTCGTCGGCTCTGCCGGAGTGGCTTTCTTGCCACAGGTGTCCTGGCGATGGGAACTCGGTGCTGGTTTGGGTGGCATGAACCGTGCAAAATCAGCGGCCATGACGAGATCTGTCGCGCATCTTGGGTCGTTTCGCAGTTTCACCAGTGGACTGTTGGTCTTCGTCGCCTTCAGCCTGGGGGCGTCGAACGCGGCGCACGCCAACCCCATCTACAGTGCCCCGACACCGCCGGTGCAATTGCCTCCGCCGCCGCCGTCTCCGTTCGAGACGGGTATGCGCGGCTTTGGCACGGGACTGGTCGCTGGGCTGGCGGGCGGCTATCTGTTCGCTCGCGAAGACGGCTTCCACGCGCGAGATTGGCGTCCGCTGGTGGCTGGTGCCGCGGTGGGGGCCCTTTGTGGCGGCGTGCTGGGTTTCACGCTGGGGATGGTGGACAACAACGCGCCGGTTCCGGGGCGCGGTTTCCTGGTGATGCGCGGGATGGCCTACGGCGGAACCTTCGGCATGGTGACCGGCGGAATCATCGGGGGCCTGGCCGCGCTGTCGACGGACAAACCGGAGCACATCCTGTTCGGCGCCGCCATCGGTACGCTGTCAGGCACGGTGCTGGGCCTGGTCCTGGGCTCGGTCGAAAAGAATCCGTGGGCTGGGGGGG
>JBDSME010000713.1:0-3380 GCA_039916065.1 Polyangia bacterium | reverse complement strand
TGCTCGACAGCGAGCGCCGCGACTGGGCGGGCGTGTCCATCGGGACGACTCCCGAGGTCGGTCGCATCCTGGCGGAGGCGGAGGTGTTCGTGAAATACGGACTGCTGGAGCGCGCCGCCGATCACCTGCCGCGAATCTTCGACATTGAACCCGACCATCGCGAAGGCCGTGAAAAATTGATCGGGGTGCTGCAACGTCTGGGGAGACACGAGGCGGCGGGCCGCCACGCCGAGATCCTGGAACGGGGAACGCGCGATGGTTCACCGGTCGGATTGGTCACGCCGTCTCTGTCACCGGCAGGCGGGATGTCGCTAAACGCCGAGGCAGCCGGCCCCGAGGTGCTATTCGACATCCTACCCATCGACGTTGATCTGGGTGGTGATGTTGGTGGTGATTCTGGCGGCTCGAATCAATCCAGTCGTTCGCTGGCGGTGAAGTCCGAAGACCGGGCGGATGAAGACCGGGCGGATGACGACCGGGCGGATGACGACCGGGCGGACCTCGACCCCCACGATCCGGCCGCGGACGTGATAACGCCACCACCGGAGATCTGGGACAGCGGTCAATCCGTGGACCTGGCAGCCACCGATTTCGACGCCGAGGTGCGCACGGCAGACGTGCTGCTGGCCTCCGACACCGCTTCCGATCAGGCTGGCCTGCTGACCGGGGTCGGCGGGGAGGCCTCGGTCGAGCTGCCGGACGATGTGGAATTTTCCATCGACGAGTCCAGTGCGGAGGAGGGCATCACGGGCGAGGGCCAGCGGCAAGGTCACGACAACGCCCGCCACCCCCATGACGACAGGCGGCAAGAGGACAGCGACGCCTATGGGCAGTCCACGCCTCCTCTGGTGCGCGCTCCCACTGTGATCGATTCTTCCCCGCGGTCGTCCACTGCCGCTGGACACCAGCCGGCGCCGACCGAGGAAGAGGAAGATCCGGTGACCGCCTTCGCCGAAGAGGTGCCCACCGCGGTGGGCGATCCCGACGCCGACCCCGAAGTGTTGACCACCGCGTTCACGACATCCGAAGAGGAAGAGCTGTCAGCCGAGCTGGAGCAGGTGTCCTTCTTTCTGGACCAGGCGATGGTCGATGAGGCGCGTTCCTTGCTGCATGATCTGGAGACCCGATACCCGGGAGACGCGCGGGTGGCCGCCGCCCTTCGCGACCTGCAGGCGCGCGAACGGGTCTTGAACCGGGGAACCGGCCAGCACCGCGTCTCCCGCAGTTCCGATTCGGTGGCTACCTCGCGGCTGGCGGTCAGCCCCACCCTGGGATCGACGTTCATCGAACGCCCCTCCACCTCCAGTCAATCTGGTGGCGCCCGTGGCACTCCCACACCGCGCGCCGTGATGAGTGGTGACGAGACATCCGATTCCTCCACCCATGCCGACCTGGCGATCGCCTACAAGGGCATGGGACTGCTGGATGCCGCCATCGCCGAGCTCAAGCTGCTGGCGCAGGACGAAAGCCAGGAGGTGTTCGCGCTGACCACCATGGGCGAGTGCTTCGAAGGGAAGTCCAGCTTCACCGAGGCCATCATCCGCTACAAGCGGGCGCTGAACTGCGAGCAGATCACCCGCGAAGAGACCCTGCTGTTGTATTTCTTGTTGGGGGCCGCGTTCGAGCACCTGGGCGACGTGAGCGAGGCGCTGTACTTCTACGAAAAGGTGGTCAAGCGGAATCCCAAGTTCCGCGACGTGGACCTGAAGGTGGCCGAGCTGCGGCCGCGCCTGATAAAACGGGCCAGGTAATGGCAAGCGATCTCGACACCCGGGCGACGGCCTTCTTCCGCGAGTTGCAGCACACCATCACCACCGGGCTGGAGGCACTGGACGGGGGCCGTTTCCAGGAGGACAACTGGGATCGTCCCGGAGGGGGAGGGGGACGCTCCCGGGTTCTGGCGGACGGCGCCCTCTTCGAGAAGGCGGGGGTGAATTTTTCGGATGTGTTCGGCGAACTCACGCCTGCCATGGCGCACAGTCTGCCCGGGACCGGCTCTCGCTTTCACGCCACCGGAGTATCGCTGGTGTTGCATCCGCGCAGCCCGCGCGTGCCCACGGTGCATGCCAATGTTCGCTTCATCCAGCACGGCGACGTGGCCTGGTTTGGCGGCGGCACCGATCTGACCCCTTATTACGTGGTCGCCGAGGATGCGACCGAGTTCCACCGATCGCTGAAGGGCATCTGCGATCGGCACCAGCCTTCCCTGTTTCCGCGTTTCAAGCGCTGGTGCGACCGGTACTTCTATCTGCCTCACCGCAGGGAGCCACGTGGCGTGGGCGGCATCTTTTTCGACTACCTGGGGGCAGGCGCGGAGGCCACCGCTGGCGAGACCGCGCCTCCCGCCATCAGCGACTGGGAGCAAGACGCGGAGCGCGTCTTCTCTTTCGTTCGTGATCTGGGCCTGGGGATGACGGATGCGTACGCCGCCATCGTTTCGCGGCGGCGGGCACTGCCCTGGGGAGACCGGGAGCGCGACTGGCAGCTGGTGCGGCGTGGGCGGTACGCCGAGTTCAACCTGGTCTACGACCGGGGAACCCTCTTCGGCCTGCGCACCGATGGGCGCGCCGAGTCGATCCTGATGTCGCTACCGCCCGAGGTGAGATGGCGGTACGGGGTCACGCCCGAGCCAGGCTCGCCCGAAGCGCTGTCCCTGGAAGCCATCTGCGCCCAGCGCGACTGGGCAGCCGGCTAGCGGCGGCCTAGCTGCGGGTAACCGCATTGCCATTCCTTGTGGTTCCGAAAGCCTCCCCAGGGGGGGAGGCCGCCGGCCCTCAGGGCCCCCGGAGAGGGGCCCGTCCCGGCGATGAGATCAGCGGCGAACCGTCTCCGGCGTGCGCAGTATTCCTGGCCGCGCAGCAGGACAACTTGACACGGCACATCTGTTCCGTACCATACGTATGTTCAGGTACAGTCTGGTCGGGTCCGTTTTTAAGCAATTCTTTCCCCTGATGTTTCGCGCGAGGAGTCTTCCATGAGTCCGCTCACCCTGGTTCGGGACGACGATCGAGATATGCTCACCGATCGTCAGCGAGACATCCTCGAGTTCATCACCCAGTCGATCAATCAGCGTGGTTATCCTCCGACGTTGCGCGAGATCGGAACGAATTTCGGGATCCGCTCGACGAACGGTGTGAACGATCACTTGCGGGCGCTGGAGAAAAAGGGCTACCTGCAGCGCGAGGATCTCAAGTCACGCGCACTCCGGCCGGTGGGATCTTCCGGACGGCCTCTGGAACCGTCCACCGAGATCGTGGACATTCCGCTGCTGGGGCGGGTGGCCGCCGGCGTCCCTTTGCTGGCCGTTGAAAATGTCGAAGACACAGTCCGTGTCGATCGTTTCTTCATCGGCCAGACGCGCGAGGTCTTCGCTTTGCGGG
>JBDSME010000712.1:0-7444 GCA_039916065.1 Polyangia bacterium | reverse complement strand
GCGTGTACTCGAACCACGAGAACTCCACGTCCACGCCAGCGTCTTTGAACCAACCTTTCTCGATGCCGATCTCGAACGCGGTCCAGCCCGGCCAGTCGGAAAAGGCGATGCGCAAGGGCGCGCCCTTGGCACCCGGCTTGGGCACGGTGGCGGCGGCCTTGGGCGCTGCTGGGACAGCGGCGCTCTCCGGCGCCGCGTGGCTGGTCGCCGCCCGCGCCACCAGGGCCGCGGTGCCGGCCGCCAGGGCCAGAAAGATGGTTACCGATCGGGTGACTTTTTTCGCGGGGTCCTTCATCATTCCCGTCAGACTAGCTGGCGCGAATGACGCTTCGATTTCCGCATTGTCAACGTGTCGTTAACAATTGGCTCAGATGACCTCACTCAGCGAAACAGCCGCAGATAGCGCATCTGAACGCCCCTGGACGCGCGTGCAGGCCTATCTCGGCCTGGTGGCGTTGACAGTCGGAGGCTTCCAAGCCTTCACCTTTCCAGGGGCCTATCGCGGCGCGAAGGGCGGCGCCTGTTCCACGGCGGCCATGTCCTCGGCTGCGTAGTATGCGGCAACCATCTGACGGGCTCCCGGGCGGGTGTAGACGTCGGCGCGCGGGTTCTCGACAACGTCGGCGATCACCGCCGCGACCTCGTGGGCCGTCTGCACGTTCGGCAACTGTCGCGAGTCCGGGCCACCGTGCAGGGCGTTGATACCGAAATCGGTGGCGACGATGCCCGGATGCACCACCGTGACGTGAATTCCCGGGTGCGTGGCGCGCAGCTCCATGCGCAAGTTGGCGGTCAGCGCGTTCATGGCGTGCTTCGCCGCCGAATAGGCGGAGCGAAAAGGGGCCAGGGGCACCCGACTCAACATCGAAGAGATGTTGATGATGTGGCCCGCGCCGCGCTCGCGAAAATGCGGCAGCACCGCCTGCATGCCGTACAGGACTGATTTGACGTTGATCGACATCATGTCGTCGATATCCGCGTCCGTCAGCTCGGAGACCAACCTGGTGATGCCGCGCCCGGCGTTGTTCACCCAGACGTCGATCCGGCCGAACCGCTGCAGCGCTGCCTTGACCACGCCTTCGACCTCCTCTCGGTGTGTGACATCGGCCACGACAGTGAGACTTTCGCCGCCGATGGGGCGCGCGACCTCAGCCAGCGCCTCCTTGCGGCGCGCCACCAGCACCAACCGCGCCCCTTTCCCCGCCGCAATCTCCGCCAGCGCCGCGCCGATCCCCGCGCTGGCCCCCGTGATGACAATAACCCTGTCGGTCATGACCGAGGAGTCTAGCTGCCTTACCCGATCAAAAGCTTGACGAATAGGTTTCAGGCGACGGAGGGACCGGTCCAAGCACCGGGAGGCGCGGCTTTGCCGCGCCGGCTTCGCCGGCAAGAGGGTGGGCCCGCGGGAGGGCTAGCCCTCCCGCGGGCGGCGAAGCCGCCTTAGCGTGTGTAGTCGAGGAAGTTGCCTGACATCATCAACATGGTCACGAGCTTCAACGACTGGGGATAGTACTGCTTGTCACCCAGGTTCTGCGCACCGAAGACGAAGGCGTCGTTCAGCAGCATGGGAAAGCCCGCCATGCCGGCGACTCCGGCGGGGCCGATGAAGGCCATGTTCTTGTTCATGCTCAAGGGCATGCCGGTCGGGGAATAACTGTCGCCGATGTTGGCGGCGCCGATGCCATCGAAAAATGCCCCCACCTTCGCCAGATACGCCTGGGCGCGCGGCTCGGCGTTGAAGCAGTAGTCCATCCCGATGCGCCAGGGCGTTCGGCAGGCATCGTAGGCGTAACTTCCGCTGATCTGGTAGGTGCCGTTGCTGCGGTCTGGTACCAGTCCATGGGTGCCGGTGACGTTGGCCAGGATGATGTAGTTGCGATCCAGAATGTCGCCCGTCCAGCGGGCGTTTCCGGTAACGGCCGCGAACACCCGAAAGTACGCCGGCGAAAAATAGTCCGGGAAGGTTACGTTCATTGGTCCCCAGCTATCCCCTGGTTTCAGCATGCCATCGTCGGCGACGGAACTGGTGAGCAGGGCCGTGATCATCGCCCGCGCGTCGGCGAGGTAGGCGGCGGAGGACCACTGGTTCGAGGCCATCACCAGCGCCCAGGCGATGTCCTCGTCGGCGTCGGTGGCGCTGCCCTGCCCGATCACCGTTCCCGTGGCCGAGAGCTGCCAGTTCATCAAACCCTTGGTGTCCAGGTGCGACTTCGCGTAGCTCCACAACCCGTCGAAGGTGGGGCGGTCGGCCATGTAGACGGCCGCGAGCATACCGTAGCCGATGCCCTCCGAGACGGTATCGTTGTTGTCGGTGGTCCGCACCACGCGCAGGTTTCCGGCGACGCCGGCTCCGGTGGGCGAGACGAAGGTGGCTTTCCATTCGTCATACGCCGTCCGTACCGAGGCTGCCGCGTTCGCGGCCGTCGCCAGGGAACAACTGGACGACTTCTTGTTTTGCGGAAAAGGGAACGGACCGCCGGTTCCCAGGTTCACGCCGGCGCTGGAGCCGGCGCCTCCTCCGGTCGCGTTGACACCTCCTGTGGCTGTCGCACCGCCACTGCCCGCGCCACCGTCGCTACCCGCGCCGCCGCTGGCCGTCCCTCTGCCACCCGCGCCATCCCCTCCCGTCGCGGGTGCTCCACCGGTCCCGGGGGTGGTCGTCCCACCACTCCAAGTATCGGCGCCATGGGCGCCATGGGCGCCGCTTCCGCCCGACCCGCTCGCCACACCACCGCTGCCAGCAACCGCTCCGCCGGCAGCGCCGGCAGGCCCCGCGCCTCCGGTCGCCGCCGGCGGGCCCGATGCGGCAGGACCACACGCGGTCGCCAGCGCGAACATCATCACCATGGCTGCAACAGCGACGGCGCGAGATTCTCGGATGGGCAACATCAGCTCCTTCGGCTTCGTCAGAGATCACCGGCAACGAACCCCTGCCATCGTAACGTCTCGGCGGTCGCGCCTGGAAAATTCGTCAACCTGAACATTCTGTTATTCTGGAGCGATGTCGACCTCCGCCGAGCCGTGGCAACCGCTCCTAGACGCCTTCGCCCAGCTACGTGCCGCCTGGCCAGCGTCCGACTGGACCTGGGATCCGCGCTTCAAGTGCGTCACCTCGTCGCTGCCCGCCACTGACGCGGAATCGGTAGGCCCTCTGCTCAAGGCGGTGGTCCCCAACGAATGGACCGCCATCTCTTTCGCCAGCGCCCCCGAGCCGGTGCGCGCGCTCGAGGCCCGCTGCGGGGATCTACGCCCGGGCCAGCTCCTCTTCACCGGCCAGCAGATCGCCGGAATGGTGCCGTTCGCCATGTGGTGGCCTTGGGGCGACAACTCCAAGATCTCGGTGCGGTTGAGCATCGCCAACAGCGATCGGCCCAAGGAACTGTATCCGCTGGTGCGGTCCCTGTTCGGGATCGCCTGACGCAAGGCGGTCAGCGAGCGCTTGACGCGAAGCTATGCGACACCGAAGTAGCTTGTGACAGGCACTGCCCGCCGTCTCCTTGGTAGACTGGAGGCGTGCAATCAACGAAGGGCCCCCCCAAGACTGACGGTCCGGACCACTACTACAGTATGCTGTTGTCAGTTTGCTTACTTGGATTGGTAGGCTTGGTCGGTCTTGTAATGGGGGGCGGCGGCTGTGGGTCGCCGGAACCTTTCACCGGCCATATCGACAGCGGCCTGACCACCAATCCCGACGCCCACACCGGCGGGAGCTCGGGCAGCGGCGGCCGGCCAGGAACCGGGGGCGGCTTCGAACCGCCGGCAACCGGAGGCAATGGCACCGGCGGGATATCGGCCACGGGAGGAGGAGCGTCCACCGGCGGCTCGGGCTTCGGCTCTGGTGGTACCGGAACCGGCGGGGCGGCCACCGGCGGCCGCGGGACGGGGGGCGCCTCCTCGGGCGGTGCGACGGGAACGGGCGGACGCGGTACCGGGGGCGCGGCCAGCGGCGGCGCCGCGGCAACCGGTGGAGCGGGTGGACGCGGCACAGCCACCGGGGGTCGGGGAACCGGGGGTGCCGCGTCCGGTGGAGCGGGCGGCGGCGGCACCGGAACCGGGCCCTGTTCGGGCCTGTGCACGGGCGCGGTAACGGTACCGGCGGGCCAGACCATCGGGAATCTGGGCACCGCCGCCACCTGCCACCAGATCATCGGCATGATAGAGGCTGTAATCTGTGGCAACTTCGTCGCCCCCCGAACCCTCACCGTCAACAGCGCGGCGAACCCCTGCACCGGCGGCGGAATCCCGGTCCCGGCCCCCAGGAACGGCGGCTACTGCATGCAAGCGACCGCGGGCCAATACTCGTTCGCCTACTTCACGACGTACTGATTTTTGCGGAGTCCTGCCAGTCTCTCGGCATATCATCTACCCGTGGCCGACACGCCTGCACGTGACAGAAGGGCCCAACTGAGGTTTCGCTTGGTGCTGGTCGCGCTGGGGATCGCCGGCTGTCACTGCGGCGGCGATCGCGGCGGAGCCGGGCGACCGGACGCAGACGGCGGCGTGACGTTGCAGCGGTGGGCCACGTGGCCGATGCCGAATTCCACTGCCGGCCTACCCAACCCGCAAAGCTTCGATATGAGCCGCGACGACGTGGCCCTCGACCGCGTCACCGGTCTGATGTGGCAACGCAAGCTCGTTGACGACCCGAGGTCGTTCGCCGACGCGGGACAGGCCTGCGAAACCCTGACGCTGGCGGGGTACGATGATTGGCGCCTCCCGTCACGTATCGAGCTGGTATCGATTCTGAATTTGGCCCGCGTTCAACCCGCCGTGGACCCCAACGTGTTTCCAGAGACACCCAGCGATTGGTTCTGGACCTCGTCTCATGCCGCCGGCGATGCTCAGACCGCCTGGTACGTGTACTTCTACTTCGGCTACCCGAACACTGAGCTTGCGAGCAGTCTGTTCCCGTGGCGCTGCGTCCGCACGGCCGCGCCGCACCGCGCGCCGCCGGCCCCCCGATACGACATTCAGCAGGAGACCGTTCGAGATGTGGCGACCGGGCTGGTCTGGCAACGATCGCTGCCAGGGGGAGTCTTCACCTGGGAGGGGGCGGGTACCTACTGCGCGCAGCTCCGGCTTGGAAACCAGCCCGGCTGGCGGCTACCGAGCATGACCGAGCTGCTTACGCTCGTGGACGAAACCGCCCCGACGGCGCCCGCGATAGACACAAACGCGTTCCCCGAGACCCCCGGCGAAGGTTTTTGGAGCGGGTCCGAATTCGGTGGCGCGCACGGCATGGCCTGGCAGGTCTACTTCGATCGCGGCAACGGGCTCTACGGCCTGACCGACGCCTCGTTTCGGGTCCGCTGCGTCCAGTAACCGGCGCTCTCAGCGACGCGGGCGAGGACGCTGACTTCGCTGGCACCATCCTAACGTCCTACATTGGTTCCCCGTCGGAGCGCTGGCGGAACATGAATGCCTTGGAGGTCAGCAACGAGGTGAGCATGTCTCGAATCGAGAAGCCCGGGTTAGTAGCACCCGCGTGATACGCGACCTGCAACGAGCCGATCTCGGCCTCACTCTCCGTGTGGCCCAAAAGAAAGCGCGACCACTGCCGGGCGATGCACGCTTGCGCATCGGGGCTTGCGGCGAGTTGCTGTGCCAGTTCAACCGCATTGTTGAACTTGAACGTCGTCCCGGCCATACCGGCGATCTTGGCCGGGCTTTCGAAGGTGCCCGTCGCATCGACCTGCTCATTGTTCTCCGTCGTCCTGTAACGGCCGGCACCGTCGTAGTTCTCGAAGGCGAACCCGGCCGGATCGAACCGCGCATGGCAAGCCTTCGCGCAGTCCGACTTCCCGTGGATATCGTAGGCCTTGCGCGTGGTTGTCGCACTCGTGAAGTTCACGGGCGGCGGCATCATGGGAGGCGGGGGAATGGTGCCGCATAACGCCTTCGTGTAGACAGCCAGTCCTCGGTACACCGGGTTGTCAGCGACGCTGTCCTCGATTCCAGCCAGGAACGAGATCTGCGTGAAAATCCCGGCGCGCTGTGATGGATCGAGAGCGACTTTCGCGAACCCCGTGTCAGGTCCGGTAACACCGTAAATGGCTGCCAGATCCTTGTTCACGAACGCGTAGGGCGCCGTGTAGAGCGTCTTCAGGGTGCCGTCCCCGCCCGGGCCGTACACCGACAAAATAAATTGCGTGAACTCGGTCTGCAGCGCCTTGGCGGCCCCGTCCGTGAATGGCGAGTTTGCCTTCGCCTCGATGGACGCGAGATCCGTGACGTGGAAACCCATGTTGAAATACCACTGCAGGTGGAAGTTGTAGAGCGACTGGGCCGCCTGTGGATCGCCCAGCATTCGCCCCACCTGTGCCGCCACCTGGGCCTGCGTGGAGAGCTGCCCATTCTGGGACGCCGCCAGCAGAGCATCGTCAGGCATGCTCTCCCAGATCGCGGAGGCCAATCGAGATCCGATTTGCCACTGCGTGAGGGGAAGAAGGCCGTCCGATCCCGCCGCGGCTTTCGTCGGTCCAATCTCCCAGTGATAGAGGAAGTTGGGCGACTGCAACATTCCCTTGGCGAGCGCACCGATGGAATCGACAAAGCTCAAGGCGGCGGTGGTACGCACGGTCGTGAACAGGGCCATGAGGTCGGTCTGCTCCTGGCTCGACACCGGCCTACGGAAGGCCGACAACCCGAAGGTCGTGATGAATTTCATCGCGCACGAGCTCTCCTGAGCCGCCGTCGGCGCCGTGCAACCGGTCGGCAGCACGAACTTACCCGTCTTCTGCCCAGCCGACAGTGCCTTGATCGCGTTGTCGACCAGCGCGGATGCCGTCTGGTTGTATTCGACGACGTGATAATTGGCGACCGTGGTCGGCGCAACGAAGCCCGTCAAGGCGGGCGCATCGGCCGACCATCCGCTGGCGCCGGAGGCGGGAGACGTGGTGTCGCCGAGCAACTGGGTCATCATATGGTCGTACTCACGGTAGGTGAGCCGCCTCATCATCAGGGGACCGGCGCTCTCGGATTTCGTGGTCTGCGTGATATCGATTTGAGGCACGGGAACGGGGCTCCCGCCGCCGGCCGCGCCAGTGCCGCCTCCGCTGGACCCCGTTCCGGACATCGGCGTTCCGCCCGTTCCAGGCCCCGTCGATCTGCCGCCCAGTCCGGACGGCCCACCGTTGACGTCACCAACGCTGGCGGTGCATCCAGCGGCTGCCCACAAGGCGGACGCAGAGATGATGCTCATCAAGAGCGCTGTCGATGGCCCGAGGTCTCGAGTCTTCATGATTTCTCCAACATCGTGGGGTGCGTTACCCCTTGAGGGCAGTGAGCTCGCCGCCGTAAGACTTGGTACCAAATGACTCGACGGGAACCCCCATGGCATTGCAAACGGCCACCAGCACCCCGTTGTTCGGCGTACCGGCCGGGAGCGCGAGGCTGCGCCCGGTCTTGAAATAGCCACCACAGCTCCCCGCCATGACCACAGGCA
>JBDSME010000711.1:0-2849 GCA_039916065.1 Polyangia bacterium | reverse complement strand
CGGCGTTTCCCGCCCTGCTGCGCATTCCGCCGCGCGACGTCGCTGGGCCGCCGCGGGCGCTTCCCCCCGCGCTGTTTTCACACCGCGCTCACCAGTCATTCGGGTGTTACGCCTGTCATCCGTCGGTATTTCCGCAGGCCCCCCTCGGTTTCACGCACCAGGAGATGCGTCGCGGTCAATTCTGCGGTCGCTGTCACGACGGACAGGTGACCTTCGCCATCGAAGGCGCCCCCTGCACGGGATGTCATGCTTCTTCGCCATAGACGAACCCTGATCTTGCTCACGGTGTGTGCGCTGGCGGCTCAGTCCGGTGGCGCGCGCGCGCAAACGCCACCAGCCGGTCGGGCAGGTGGAAAGATGCGCAGTCCGCAAGAGGAGAAGCGGCGCAAATTGCTGCAGGAGCTGGGACTGGGCAGGGCTGCCGGCAAGGACATCCCGTCGGCCGATGTACCGGCAGGGGCGCCGACCGCGCCGGAGACGCCAACATCTCTCGCGCCAACCGCGGCGGACCCGGCACGGCAGGAAGCGCCGCGGGGGACGGTGCCGAAGCCCCCGGCGGGCAACGCACCCTCCTTTCGCCGCGGCATTCATCCCCTGTTGATGGGAACCTGTGGCATCTGTCATCGCGCTGGCGGAGCGGCGGCCAGCACGCGCCTCATCCTCTCGGGCGACCCTTCGACGGATCACGCCGCGGTGGCGCGACTGGTGGTGGTTCGTGATCCCGCCAGCAGCGCCTTGCTGCTGAAGGCGTCCGGTCAAACTCATGGCGGGGGGGCGCCCTGGCCGGCCGACAGCGCGGCGTACGGACGTGTGCTGGCCTGGGTCAGCAAAGGGGCGCATCTGGACGGGGCGTCCGCGTCGGAGAGCGGGGCGGCCGCGGTAGCGACGACCGCGCCTGGTGCGGGCGAGGCGCGCAGTTCGACCGCCACCGGCGGGGCGGTGGTCCGAAAACACGCGTCGGAGCGGTCAAATGGGGCACTGCTCGAGGCGCCGATACCGTTGCGGGAAGCGCCTCCTCCTCTGGCGGTGCCCTCGCCGGTGTCGCCAGCGCCAGCGCCAGTGGGATCGCCGCCCCTCACGGCGGGCTCCACGGTTTCACCGGTGGCGGCGCCTGCGCCGGCAAGCACCTTTGCCGGCACCGTTCACCCCCTGATGATGGCTTCATGTGCCACCTGTCATCGGGCCGGCGCGCCCGCCGGGGGCACACGCCTGGTGCTGTCGGGAGCGGTCGAACGCGACGAAGCCACCGCGCGCGCCTTGCTGGACGCGTCCGACGCCGCCCGCAGCGCGCTGGTCATCAAGGCCTCGGGCGAGATGCACGGTGGCGGCGTGGTGTGGCCCCCCAGCGATCCGCGCCACGCGATCTTGCTCGCCTGGGCCATGCACCCTGCTGCCACCTCTGTTGATATGCCGCCAGCCGGCAGAGAAGTAGCCAGCCTGCCCACCCCGACAACCTCCGCTGTCGGCCCCGGTTCATCGGGGGGAGAGGCAGCGGTGCCGCCATCGTCGTCGCCGGCGTCGCCGCCGACGTCGCAGTCGGCGTCGCACGCGGCCGGCGGACCGGCGGGCCTCGCCCTCCCGGCGGGCTTCTTCTTGAATGGTCGCTTCGATATCGACTACGAGCGCCGGCAGTTCACCGGCAATCCCTTCGGCTCCGCGGGCGCGAATGCGATGCGCAGCTATCACCACTTCCTCTTTCTGTCTCATGCCAGCGCCGACGATGCCTGCGGCGTTTCTCTCGAGGTCCTCACACTCCAGTTCTGGGAGGTGCATTGTCGGCTGCTCGATCGCACGCGTCCGGTGGCGCTGGTGGTGGCCGGCGGCAAGCTGGTGGTTCCCTTCGGGGCGGACCCGCTCTACCACCAGAGTTATGGCGGTCTGGCGGGCTTCGACCAGCGCATCTTGCCGGTGCTCTGGGCCCAGGAGGGGGTCGCCGGGCACCTGGTCTATCAGCGCGGACCGCTGGTGCTCAGCGATGATCTGTTCCTGGTGCGCGGTTACGGCCTCGGGCGGGCCGACGCGGTCCTCAGTCTGCAGAATGATTTCTCACCCGCTGACGACGCCAAATTGGGTTGGGGCAACCGTATGGGCGCCGCCTGGATGGGCATCTCCGCCTGGTATTCCTCTTATTTCAACACCCTGGGGTTCGGCCGCCACCTGTTCATGCAGGCCGTCGACCTGACCGTCTCCCGGCAGCGGCAGCTTCCGGTGGTCGGGCATTTCAGCCTGGGCGCCGGCCTGCTGCGTGCGGATATTTCGGGCGGCGACGATGGCGTGGGCGGCGTGGGGCGCGACTACTACCACTTCGGAAGCTATCTGCAGCTTCGCTACCACCCAACGGACTGGGCATTTTTGCAGTACCGACAGGGACTGCGAACCTTCAACAACCGGCGTGGCGTCATCCTGGATCGCTCGCGCCTGACCAGCGCCGACGGGTCCACTCACAGCTTTGGGGTGGTGGGCCGGCACGGCGGACTGACGGGGGGAATCTTCTACTTTCTCAATCTGGAGAAGGTCGACGAGGTCCCCGACGATCTCTTTCGCGTGAGCCTGACCTATGACTTTTGAACGAATGTTGGTGGTGGTGACCGCCGGTTGGTGCGGGGGGCTGGCCGGCTGCGCCGACCTTTCGCGCGGAGACGCCACCGCTGTCAGCGACGCGGCGTCGGCATCAGCGGCTGATGGAAATGACAGCGCCCCCGATGGCGGAGCGACCGACGGAGTCGCTTCGTCCTTTGCGCAGTCGGTCGAGCCGCTGCTCCTCTCGGCTTGCCAGCGCTGCCACAGCGACGGGGGCGAGGCGGGTGACTCCCCGTTCTTGCTCAAAGGAGACGGCGCGGGGGACTTCC
>JBDSME010000710.1:0-3324 GCA_039916065.1 Polyangia bacterium | reverse complement strand
CCACCAGGGACAGATACATGGGGACCTTCCACATCACGTAGAAGGGGATGAACGCGAGGTATCGCAGCGGCGCCACGCGGCGCCCGAACACGAACCACCCGGTCCCCACCGCCGCTGTCAGCAAGGCCAGGCCGGCGCCGGCAATCCTCGCCGGCCGGTACGACGTCGCGCCGGACACGCCACCGATGACGGAGGCCGTGAGGACCGCTGCTTGCAGCAACACCAGCAGGGCCAGAGGCGGCACCATCAAGTCCAGGCCCATCCCCACCAGGGCAGCGCTGCGCCGACGCACGCCCGCGGCCACCAGCCGTGGAAAGTAGGTCACCAGGGTTTGTAGGTGCCCGTGTTCCCAGCGCCGCCTTTGCTTGATCGCGGCGCCGCGGGTCTGAGGCAGCTCGCTGGTGATTCGCACGTCGGGACAGAACATCGGCGGGTGCCCCGACAGCGCCATCTGCAGCCCCATCACCAGGTCCTCGACCAGCTCGTCCCCCAGGGCAGGGGCAGCGCGCAGGACCTTCCACGGGAAAGCCATTCCAGAGCCCGCGAGCTGGCAGGGGAAACCGAGCCGCGCCAGACCGCGCGATCGCACGCGGTTTCGAACAATCATTGCCAGCCCGCTGACCACCGAGACCGGACTGGGGTTGGGTGGCGGCTTGATGACGTATTCCGCCTGCACGGGACGGTCGCGCGCGATGGCCAGGCGGGCAAGGCGACCCACCCCTCCCGCGGAGACCCGGCAGTCGGCATCGACCATAACCACGACATCTGGCGGATCCGCCGCCAGGCGATCGAGCGCATATGCGATGGCGAAGCCCTTGCCCTGGCGCTGGTCGTCTTTTCGTTCGAACACTGTCGCACCCGCCTGACGGGCGCGCGCCGCCGTGTCATCGTCGCAGTTGTCCGCGATCACGATCAGACGGTCACGTGGGTTCAACTGCGCCGTCAGCGCCCGAACTGTGGCGGCGATCTGCGCCGCCTCGTCATGGGCGGGGACGAGGACTGCCAGGCGCGGGTTACCCGCGACGGTGGTGCGACCGTCGTTGAGACCTACTCTACGCCGCCTTCGACGCGGAAGAAGCGCCCCAAAAGTCTCGGCGGCGACGATGGCTTCTGGGGCCAGCAAAGCCGTCGCCACGGATGACAGCGCCACCTCCAGCAAGAATCCCAGGACTTTCACCTCCGCCTCCCTTGTCGATCAGGGATCCGACGGCGGCCTTCAGCGCAAACAACCATGTCGACACATAGGGACGATTCACCGTCGCCGCCAGGTGGACCCGTTGCGGACAGGCCGTTTCCGACGGAATTGACGTTGCGAAATGGGTACACGCCGCCGCGGCGCGCGCAATCCTGTACGTGGTGATGGGGCCGCCGCGCAAAGGCTACGGCGTCCGGGAATGTATCCGCGAGAGCAGTCCCACGACCTCGCTGCCTTCAGGCGAGGCGGGGCCTCCCAGTTGCAGTAGGTCAGGCTCTATAGCTTATTTGTGGTGCGCTACCGCTCGGCGAATGTTTTTATGAAGGCGCCTCACGTTTGGGGCCATATATTACCTGGTAGGACGACGCACTTCGCCATTTCGCATCAGGACAAGACCGGAGGATCACGTAAAAATGCCCACAAAGGCAAGCATGTTGACCAGGGTGTTCATTGCTCTCTTCCTCATACCCGCCTGCTCTAGCAGTGATGGAGGTACGCCAGGGACCGGGGGTAGCAAAGGGACTGGGGGCAGCACGCCGGGCTCGGGCGGCTCTTCCGCCGGTAGCGGCGGCACCCCCGGCAGTGGTGGTGCGGTCGGCACCGGGGGCGACCTGGCGGGAACAGGCGGCTCCAGTCCTGGGACCGGTGGAGACAGCGTGGACACGGGCGGCAGCGGTCCCCCCAGTTCAGGCGGAAAGGGCGGCGCCGCTCAGGGTTCGGGCGGCGGCGGCGGCGCCGGAACGGGTGGCGCGGGCGGGTCGGTCACCGGACCCATCGGTGGCGCGCCGCACGTGACCCCTTCAATGGCAACGTCGGTGCCGGCGATGTACGGGAATGCCGTGGCTAACGGCGGAAAAATGGACACCCACGTGATGTATCCCGTTTACTACTTCGCGACGAACTTCGGCTCTCCGCTTCCGCCGCCGAACGTCCCGAAGCTGGGTTCACCGATGATGAAGTCGTGCAATGTCTATACGCCCCCCGGCTACGACAAGGGCACGCAGTACCCGCTGATTGTCATCATGCACGGCATCACGGATAACCCGGACACGTGGATTGAGCGATCGAACCCGAAGATCGCCACCCTGTTCGACAACCTCATCACAATGAAGGCGACCAAGCCCTTCGTCGCGGTCTTCGCGTCGGGGACGATCAACAACAGCCAAAACGGCTACTACGCGTTCGGCGCCGAGCTGGTGAACGATCTCGTTCCATTTATCGAGGCGAATTACTCGGTCATCAAAGATCGCGGCTCGCGGGCGATGGCCGGGTTTTCGTTTGGCGGAATGCAAACGCTCTCCACCGGTCTTTGCTCCCACCTGAAGGAGTTCGCCTGGTTCGCCGGCCTCGATGCGGCTGGTCCCGGCACTCCCAGTGCCAATGACATCGCCAAGTATGTAGATATGCAGAACCCCCAGATGTATCCGCTCCACTATCTCTACATTGGCGTGGGAGCCAACGACGGCACCGCGAAAGGCAGTTCGTCAAGCGCGGCGAACGGGCTGGCTACGAAGGGCCCGAACATCACCTCCGCGAACTTTTCGTATCAGAGCAACATCACCGGCCCAGGCAACGGAGCACACGTCTATCCGACCGCCGAGATTGCGCTCTACAATTTCCTGCTGATGGCGTTTGCACCGAACTGACCACGATCCTTGTAGAGTTCAGCGCCGCGGTCCCGGACCCTCACCCGCCGCCTTCGCGCGGCGGCCTCTCCCGCCGCCGGCGGGAGAGGCTACGGACTTGCCCATTTGGAGCGACCTTCGGTCGCGCCCCCTAGCGGAGATAGGATTTGATGCCGGCGTACCAGGTCTGGCCCATCACGACGTAACCTGCGTCGTTGGGGTGTAGCCTGTCGTCGAGCCAGACGGTCTTGTAGCTGGCGTTGGCGGTGATGGCGGCGTACATGTCCACGATGATGATGTGCTTGCCGGCCGAAGTGCGCGCCTGCACCAGGCCGGGTATGGCGTTGTTGTAGCTCTGCACCTTGGTGTTGATGGAATCGGTCGTCGTGGGCGTGATCTTCGCGACCACCAACAGTGCATTCGGCGCCATGGTCGTGATGCGGTCGAGCAAGTTGCCGAGGCGCGTGGGGGCGTTGGCGAGATCCAGGTTGTTGTCGACGTCGT